>SCRK01000234.1 GCA_004298075.1 bacterium
ATCCGCGATTACATCGCTAAAGGCGATGTCTACCAGATCACCTATTGCATTAAACTACTTTTTGAATTCCGCGGCGACGGGATTTCTTTCTATAATCAACTCCTCAAAGAACAGCCTGTGCCCTACCCGGCTTACATTGCTACGGATAAGTTCCGCATTTTGTCCCTTTCCCCGGAGTTGTTCATCAGGAAGGACGCTACGCGCCTGGTAACCAAGCCTATGAAAGGCACCTGGCCCCGGGGCAGCGGAATATTTTCCGATCTGATAGCACCCTTTCGGCTTAAATATGACGGGAAGAACCGCGCGGAGAATGTAATGATCGCCGACCTTTTAAGGAATGATCTGGGCAGGGTGGGGATGAATATCAAGGCTCCTTCCCTTTTTGAAGTGGCCAGATATAAAACACTTTGCCAGATGACCTCCACAGTCAAGGGCAGGGTGGATAAGGATGTGCTTCTTTATAAGCTTTTTGCCTCCCTTTTTCCTTCCGGTTCGGTTACCGGGGCCCCGAAGATCCGGGCCATGGAGATCATCGATGAGCTGGAGAAGGAGGAGCGCAGGATCTATACCGGGGCCATCGGTTATATCACTCCCGATAAGGACATGTTCTTCAATATCCCCATCCGCACGCTTTTGATCCGGGGTAATTCCGCGGAGATGGGGATCGGCGGGGGGATCGTCTGGGATTCCACGGCAAAAGGAGAATGGGAGGAGGGGCTGCTTAAAGCGCGGTTCCTCACCGGCCTTTCCAAGGGCTGTTTTTCGCCGTAAACTTATCATGAAAAAAAATCAAATTATTGTTTTCGCGATTTTGATCCTGCTCGTCTCTTTTGTTTCCCTTTTGCCTTCTTTAAGCAATGGTTTTGTCGGCGGGGATGACTCTAACTATGTTCTTAAGAATCCCCTGATCAGGGATCTATCCTGGCGGGGGGTAAGGAATATTTTTACCTCAATGCATTTGGGCCTTTATAAACCGTTGACCATGCTCAGCTTCGCGCTGGAGTACCATTATTTTAAATTAGGTCCTTATACTTATCATTTGACAAATCTTATCTTGCACCTGTTGAATGCGTTACTTGTTTTTTGGCTGATCTTGCTGGTCTCCCGTAAAGCCTGGGTTTCTTTTATCGTGGCTTTGCTTTTCGGGATCCACCCTATGCACGTTGAATCCGTGGCCTGGGTCTCCGAAAGAAAGGATGTGCTTTATTCCCTTTTTTTCCTTTCCGGGATCATTGCCTATATCTACTCGCTCAGGGATAAAAAGCGCGTATATCATTATTTAACATTTTTCCTGTTTATTTTGACGCTTTTGGTAAAACCGATGGGATTGACCTTCCCGTTCATATTATTGCTTTGCGATTATATCTTGTATATTAAATTGGACAAGGACAACCTGAAGAGCAAGGCGGTATTTTTTATTACATCCGGGATTTTCCTGGGTTTTACATTGATTTTTGCTTCCGGGTACGCGAGCCGGCAGCCCTCATTTGGTTTTTTTGACGGTATATTCATCGCCAATTACGCCCTGTTATTTTATCTGGCAAAGATCATCCTGCCGCTTAAGCTTTGCGTCTTATATCCGTATCCGCATAAAAATGGGAATCTCCTGCCGTTTATATTCCTGATCTCTCCCTTGTTCCTATTGTTTCTGACGAGCGCGGTCATTTTCTCAAGGCGTTATACCAGAAAGATAATTTTTGGGAGCCTTTTTTTCTTAATTTGTGTTTTTCCGGTCATTCAATTGGTGCCTACCGGAGGATACGCGATAGTCGCCGACCGCTATGCTTATTTGTCCTCAATAGGGATATTTTACATCATCGCAGAATTTATTGCCTGGTTGTATCAAAATAAATCAGGAAAGGCGCCCGTCATCAAGGCATTGGTCATAGCAGGCCTAGCCATGGCAATAGTGACGCTGTCTTTCTTAAGCTGGAACAGATGCAAGGTGTGGAGGGGCCCTGATGCCTGGTTTGATGATGCCTTAAAGTCATATCCCTCTGAAATAAGGGAGAGGCTGAGATTCTATAGGGAGAAAATAGGGCGCAATCACGGGTCTCCGGAGGACTATAATAATCTTGCCGTCATCTATGGAGAGCTTGGCAGCCATGAGACAGCGATCTCATTATGCCAAAAGGCGATAGAGATCAACCCGAATTCTCCGGAGGCTTATAATAATTTGTCCGCTGCCTACGGATTTTCGAAAGATTTTGATAAATCCATAGAATTTTCCCAAAAAAGCCTAGCTTTGGATCCGCGTTTTGCCTCCGCGTACAATAATTTAGCCGTAGCCTATTACTACAAGCAACAGTATGCCTTGGCTATCCAAAATATCGATACGGCTATCAGGCTTGGTTTTAAAGCCGATTCCGCGTTTTTAAAAGAGTTGAATAAATACAGGAAATGAGGCCAATTCCCGGCAAGTTATGTTTGACAAACCGCATTATTGTAGTATAATATAACAAAGATTAGGGAAACTTTAAGCCGCCGGGGGACAACTAACCTTTGCGGTTTTTTTATGGAGGTGCCTATCAAAAAAGTAAAGACTTCACTAAAGGGAAGGAAATGCAAGTACTCGCATTGTAAGCATATATTGAGTATCTATAATCATGAAGATTATTGCCATGTGCATCTGGGTTTGTTAGCTTATGATCACAAACCTAAGGCTATGAAGGCATCATGACGAATAAACCGGTAATAACAAATAATCCCGCTCAAGCTAACCCGACTTTTTACGGCCTGGGTATTGTGCCGAAGATCCTGGATATCCTGGAGCGTATGAAGTTCAAGGTGCCTACACCGATACAGTCAAAGGCGATCCCCCTGGCTATTGAAGGCAAGGATATCGTGGGTATTGCCCAGACAGGGACCGGCAAGACGCATTCCTTTGCTATCCCAATGGTCCAGCGCTTAGCGCAGAAAAAAGGCATTGGCCTGGTGCTGGCTCCGACCAGGGAATTGGCCATCCAGATCGATGAGGCTTTTCAGGAGATCGCTCGTGCCTTTAGCATGAAGACCGCCTGCCTTATAGGAGGCGCGCCCATGGAACCACAGGTGCAGGCCTTGCGCAGGGACCCCCGCGTGGTTATCGCTACCCCCGGAAGGCTTATTGACCATATGTCGCAATGGAATTTTATCCCGGACACGGTGGTCATGCTTGTGCTTGATGAAGCCGACCGCATGCTGGATATGGGTTTTGCCCCTCAGATAGACAAGATCCTGCGTTTCCTGCCTAAGGACAGGCAGACAATGCTATTCTCGGCGACCATGCCCAAAGAGATCATGAATATAGCATCCAAGCATATGAAATTACCTTTAAGTGTTGAGATCGCCCCTTCAGGCACCACCGCCGAGCTGGTCACTCAGGAGTTATTCATCGTCAAGAAGGAAGATAAATCGCGCCTGTTAAAGAAGCTGCTTGCGCAATATCACGGCACAGTCCTTTTATTTTCGCGCACTAAACATAATGCCAGGAAGATCGTTAAGTCGATCAGGGATATGGGGCATTCGGCTTCAGAGATACATTCCAACCGCACCCTTGGCCAGCGCCGGGACGCCCTGGAGGGTTTTAAATCCGGGAAATACCGTGTATTGGTCGCTACTGATATTGCCTCGCGGGGCATTGATGTCACCGGCATTGAGCTGGTGCTTAATTATGATCTTCCGGAAGACGCGGAAAATTACGTGCATCGCATCGGACGTACTGCCAGGGCAGGGCATAAGGGCCACGCCATTTCCTTTGCCACCCCTGACCAGAGCAATGATGTGCGCGATATTGAAAAGTTGATCAAAGCCACCCTTCCCGTATCAAGGCATCCGGAGATCACCCTGGATAAATTCAGCGAGTCCAGCCATCAGCCGGGCCAGCATTCCGGCCACAGGCAGCAAAAACAAGCTCAAGCCAAAAAACCGTATAAATACCCCCGCCCTAAATTCTACCGTTAGTATTTTTTTAAAATCCTTGCTAAGCAGGCCATTTTTTCTTATAATAATATGAATAAATTAAGAAAAAGGAGCCGCGTTGGCAGATAAGAAACAGATAATCTTTGGCGTTGTATCGTTATCCTTGTTTCTTATTTTTTCCCCTGTCTTCAGCCAGGATAACCAGCCCGGGCCAAGCGCCAATCTTAATCTTGCCGATACCATACTTCTCGCTTTTAAAAACAATAAAGACATCCAGATACAAGAGAAAGAGATCACTATTGCCAACGCGGATATACTCGGAGCGACCAGCAATTTCCTGCCGCAGATAAACTTTCAGGGAACATATACCTATAACGATAAAGTATTTACCCCTTCGAATATATTCACGGGGTTTAAAAACGATAACCTGGCCGATCTATCGCTATCCCAGTCCGTTTACAGCGGCGGATTCAATATGGCTAATCTCAATCAGGCTAAGCTTTCTTTGGAAGCGCAGAAGGAGACCCTTCGCGCAAAAAAACTGGATGTGGAGTTTGACGCCAGGAGGCTTTATTACGGGCTTTTGCTTGCATATGAAACAGAGCGGATTGCCAAGGATGCCCTGAACCAGGCGATAGCGCATTACGAAGATGTGAGGCGGATGTATAAGCAGGGGACTGCTTCGCGTTTTGACCTGCTGCAATCCGGGGTGCAGGTTTCTTTGCTTGAGCCGGAGGTGGTCAGGGCAAGAAACGATATTGATTCCCTGAAGGCGGATTTGAACAAACTGCTTGCCCGGAAAGTAGATTTTCCCATAGAAACGAAAGAAAAGCTTTCCTATACCATCATAGGGATCAAAGAGGATGAGTTCCTTAAAACTGCCTATCTGGAGCGGCCGGAGATAAAACTGAAATCCCTGGGCATAGATATTGATAAGTGGGGTATCCAGATGGCCAGATCCGGGTATCGGCCGCAGGTGGATATTCAGGCTGACTATTATTACCGTTCTAGTAACCTAAGTAATATGATCAATGAGAATCATAAGAATTGGAGCGCCGGGATATCGGTGAATATCCCGATATTTGAAGGTTTTTCCACCAAGGCCAAGGTTGACGCGGCCAAGGCGCGTTTTGCCCAGGCAAAGCTCAGCAAGGATAATCTGGCCGACCAGATCGCCGTAGATGTGCGCAAGGCCTGCCTTGACCTGAAGAAATCCGAAACGATCATCAGGTCACAAAAAGATAATGTAGGCCAGGCAGCCGAGGCATTAAGGATAGCCGAGGTTAGTTACGCGAATGGTGTCGCGATAAACCTGGATGTGCTGGATGCCCAGGTTTCGCTTGCCCAGATACAGAGAAATTTGGCTTCGGGTATTTATGATTATTTGATGGCGCAGGCTTTTCTTGACCGGAGCATTGGCCGTTCCGTATTAAATACAGCGCCAGGCACTGCTGCGCAAAGCAGCCACGGAGGGAAGAATGAAAAAAAAGGTTAAATTAATAATCCTGATCGCCGCACTTTTTATCGCGGGGATAGTTTACGCGGTGTATTTTGTGCAGGAGAGGGAGCATGATAAATGGATAAAGGTTTCCGGCAATATTGAAGGGGATGACGTGCGTATATCCTTCCGCGTGGATGGGCAGATCACCGAGCTGCTTACCGATGAAGGCAAGGTTGTTAAAGCGGGGGATATAGTGGCCCGCCTGAATACCGATGAGTTGACCAAAGAGCGGGACAACGCCGCAGCCTCCTTGAAGGCCGCTGAATTTGATTACGAGCTGGCAAAGATAAATTACCGGAGGTCGGAGAACCTGCTTAAGGAAGGGGCAGTTTCCGCGCAAAAAAGAGACCAGGATAAAACAAGTTACGACGCCGGGAAGGCAAAGGTGGAACAGTTAAAAGCCTCCCTGGCTCTGGCTGAAACCCGCCTGGGCTTCGCGGAGCTAGCCTCTCCACTGGACGGTTTTATACTGGTCAAGAGCAGCTTATCCGGAGAGGTAGTGAAGTCAGGCACCCCGGTTTTTACCGCGGTTGACTTGCATAATATCTGGGTTACCGCTTACATCGATGAAAGAGACTTGGGCAGGGTAAAGCTTAACCAGGCGGCGGATGTGGTTACGGATACCTTCCCGGGCAAGAAATACAAAGGATGGGTTTCTTTTATTTCAAGCCAGGCTGAGTTCACCCCAAAATTCATCCAGACCCAGGAGGAGAGGGTTAAATTAGTCTATCGTATCAAGGTCAGGGTGGATAATTCCAGCCTGGAATTAAAACCGGGGATGCCCGCCGACGCGTTCATAATCGAATAAAATATGATTACCATCAAAGCTTCCGGATTAACCAGGAAATTTGCCTCTCTTGTCGCCGTTGATGATCTTGACCTTGAAGTTGAGGAGGGGGAGATATTCGGCCTGGTCGGCCCGGACGGCGCGGGAAAGACCACTACCATGCGTTTATTGACCAGCATACTTGATCCCACTGAAGGCCAGGCCTGGGTTTGCGGTAAGCATACGGTTAAAGATGCCGAGAGCGTCAAGGAACGGATCGCCTATATGTCCCAGCGTTTCGGGTTATACGAGGAATTAAGCGTTATGGAGAATATAAATTTTTACGCCGATGTTTACGGTATCAGCAGGGATAAGCGGCAGGAGTCTATTGAGCGGCTGCTGGAGTTTTCCGGGTTGACGCCTTTTAAGCAGCGTTTTGCGGGGAAGCTCTCCGGGGGGATGAAACAGAAATTAGGGCTTGCCTGCGCCCTCATACATACCCCGAGGGTGTTATTCCTCGATGAGCCCACTAACGGGGTGGACCCTGTTTCAAGAAGGGATTTCTGGAATATCCTCTACGGTTTATTGAAAGAAAAGGTCACTATATTCTGTTCTACCTGTTATCTTGACGAAGCCGAACGCTGCCACAGGGTAGGACTGATGCATAAGGGAAAACTTTTGCGCTGCGACTATCCGAATAATATCAAGAAAGAATTCAATGCCAGGACCCTGGAAGAGGCTTTTATAACTATAATCAATGAATACGAACGAAGACAAGCCGAATAATATACCGGATAATATAGCGGTAAGCGTAAAGGAGCTGGAAAAGAAATTCGGCGATTTTACCGCGGTCAATAAGATAGATTTTGAAGTCCACGGGGGGGAGATATTCGGTTTCCTGGGTCCCAACGGCGCCGGTAAATCCACTACCATCAGGATGTTATGCGGGATCATCCCCCCGACCTCGGGCAGCGGCCAGGTGGGAGGATATGATATTTTCAGGGAGCAGCATAAGATCAAGGAGCATATCGGGTACATGTCGCAGAAATTTTCCCTCTATAATGATTTGAGTGTGGAGGAGAATATAAACTTTTACAGCGGAATATATAAGATACCAAAAGCCCAAAAAAAAGAGCGTTTCAATATGGTGATCCGTTCAGCCGGGTTAGAGGGGATGGAGAGGACCCTTACCTCAACCCTCGCCGGAGGCTGGAAGCAGCGCCTGGCTTTAGGCTGCGCCCTTCTGCATAAACCCAGGATCATTTTTCTTGATGAGCCGACTTCAGGGGTTGACCCGATAACCCGGGCTAATTTCTGGGGTGTCATCAAGGAGCTGGCCGCAGGCGGGGTAACGGTGTTTGTCACCACCCATTATATGGATGAGGCGGAAAATTGTGACCGCATGGTTTTGATCTATCGCGGGACGATCATTGCCACCGGCACCCCCCAGGAAATGAAAACCGGTTACATGAAGAATGAAGTGATTGAGATCATCCTGCCTGATTCCAAGAATTGGTTGGAAAAGATCGGCGGGATAGAAGGGGTCAAGGAGGCTGCGCTTTTTGGTTCCGACATTCATGCCGTTGTTTATGATTCATCCAAGGCCATATCGGCGATAAAGGAATTCCTGGAGCGGGAGAAGGTGGAGGGGGTTGGTGTCAGGAAGATCCTTCCCTCCCTGGAAGACGTATTTGTTTCTTCAATAGAAGAATATGACCAGAGAGAGCCTAAAAAGAATTAAGGCGGTAGCCTGGAAGGAGTTCGTTCAGATCAAGCGCGACCCGCGCAGCCTGGGGCTGGCATTAGCCATCCCTATATTCATGCTTTTTATCTTCGGCTACGGGCTTTCCCTGGATATCGACCACGTGCGCACCTTAGTCTGGAACCAGGATGCCTCAAGCCAGGTTACCAGCGATTTCCTGCTGAATTTTAAGAACTCCAAATATTTCAAGATAGTCGGCTACACCGATAATTACCGGGATATCCAGAAGAAGATAGACAATGGAGATATAATGATGGCGTTGGTCATCCCCAAGGACTTTTCGCATTATATCGAATCCGGTAAACCCGCTCCTTTGCAGCTTTTGGTGGATGGAAGCGATGCCAACACCGCCACTATCGCCATGGGTTATGTCCGTTCGGTGGTTTCCGGCTATAATGTGCAGCTTTTGACAAACGCCTTTAATGAACATGGGTTAAATCCGGTTAATACCATTGATCCCCGTTTTAGGGTCTGGTTCAATATGGGCTTGGTCAGCACCTGGTTTATCATCCCCGGGGTCATTGCCATGATCATCATGATCATTTCAGCCCTGCTTATTTCCTTAACCATCGCCCGGGAGTGGGAGCGGGGCACGATGGAGCAATTGATCTCTACTCCCGTAAAAGGCCCGGAGCTTATCACCGGGAAATTCATACCGTATTTTGCCATCGGGTTCTTTGATCTTATGGTGGGGGTAGTCATGGCCAGATTACTATTCGGGCTCCCCTTCAGAGGCAGTTATACCCTGCTTATAATCTTAAGCTCCTTATTTATAACCGGGGCTTTGTCATTGGGGATACTGATCTCCGTTAGCGCCAAAACGCAGCTTATGGCCAGCCAGCTGGCCAGTCTTTTCACCCTCATACCGACGATGCTGCTCTCCGGGTTTATCTATCCCATATTTAATATGCCGAAATTCGTGCAGGCAGTTACTTATCTCATCCCGGCGCGTTATTATATAGTCGTACTAAGGGATCTTTTCCTCAAAGGCAACGGCATAGGAACCATATGGGATGAAGCGCTTTTTTTATTGTTGTTCGCTTTGCTTATGTTTACTTTAGCGGTGAGAAGGTTCAGGAAGAAAGTGGCTTAAAGGAGCTTTAAGGTGTCTTATGTTTGAACGCGTCAAGGCGATCCTCATAAAGGAATTCAAGCAGATCTTCCGCGACCCGCAGATGAAGATGATAATCTTTATCTCTCCGCTTATCCAGATAATACTCTTCGGCTACTCCGCCAACAGGGATATCACTTATGTGCCTACCGCGGTATTTGACCGGGACAACACAAAAGAAAGCCGGGATCTGCTGCGTAAGTTCACCTACTCCAAATATTTTGTCCCCGTTCGTTTTATCAACGAAGATAAACAGGAGAATGAGGTCCTGGACAAGGGGGAGGTGAGCATGCTCATCCGCATTGACCGCGGATTTGGCCGTAACCTTGAGGCCGGTAAGACCGCCGATATCCAGCTGGTTTTTGACGGCACGGATTCAAATACCGCCATGGTCGTTATGGGCTATGCCAACACGATAATAGCAGATTATCAGCAGGAGATACTTAAGAGTAGGGCTGAAGCGGCAGGATTTATAAATACTGTGCCCAGCGTTGATCTCAGGGACCGCGCCTGGTTCAACGGCAACCTTATCTCAAGGAACTATTATCTGCCCGGGGTTATCTGTACTATCGTGACCGTGATGTCTCTTTTGTTATCCGCCATGGCAATAGTAAAAGAGAAGGAGATCGGCACCATGGAGCAGCTGACGGTCAGCCCTTTAAGGCCTTTAGAGCTTATCATCGGAAAGCTTTTGCCTTTCGCGGTGATCGCGCTTATCCAGGTCACCCTTATTACCATATTGGGGGTATTATGGTTTAACATACCGTTAAGAGGCAATCTATTGTTCCTTTTATTTGCTACCTGTATATATTTATTCACTACTTTGGGTATAGGGTTATTCATTTCCACGATATCCTCAACCCAGCAGGAGGCGATGATGTCGGTGTTCCTTTTTTATATGCCCACTGTCCTGTTGTCCGGGTTTGCCTATCCGATATCCAA
>SCRK01000235.1 GCA_004298075.1 bacterium
TATCGATATCTGGGAGGTGGTCCGCGCTGCCGCTACCAAGCCTTTCGGTTTTATGCCTTTTTATCCTGGTCCGGGAGTGGGAGGGCATTGCATTCCTAAAGACCCTTTATACCTGTACTGGAAAGCAAAAAGCTTTGGTTTCAATTCGCGCTTTATCAAGCTGGCCTCCAATATAATAAATAATATGCCTGAGTACATCGTCAAAAGAATTGAAGAGTCGCTTTCCAGACAGGCCAAGAAAATTAAGGGAGCGAAAATACTTGTCCTGGGGGTTACCTATAAGAAGGATGTCAAAGACCTGCGCCAATCTCCCGGCATTGAGGTGATCAGGGCGCTGAAAAAACGAGGGGCCGTAGTTTCCTATTCGGATCCGCTTACGCCTTTTCTTAAGCTGAATGGTATTAATTTGAGATCAGTTCTATTGAGCAAACAAAATATAAGGAGGTTTGACTGTATCCTGATCGCTGCCGACCATTCTTCGGTAAATTACGCGGCTTTACTGAAGAACGCCAAACTGATCTTTGACAGCAGGAATGTTTTTAAAGGGGCCGGCAGGGGAAAGGTGGAGAGATTATGAGCAGGTTCCTGGTAACCGGGGGCGCTGGGTTCATCGGCTCCCATATTGTAGAAACCCTTGTCAGGCAAAAACATTATGTGCGGGTCCTGGATAATTTTTCCAGCGGGAGACTTTCTAATCTTAAGGGCCTGGAAAAAGAGATTGACCTGATAAAAGGAGATATCTGTTCCGCGAAGACATGTTTTAAGGCAGCGAGGGGGATCGATTTTGTCCTGCACCAGGCGGCATTAAGAAGCGTGCCTAAATCCATGGAGGAGCCGCACGCGTACAACAGGGTTAATATTGAAGGAACCCTCAATATGCTTGAGGCTTCCAGGAGTTCTAAAATAAAGCGTTTTATCTTTGCTTCATCAAGCTCGGTTTACGGACAGGTAAGTGATTTCCCCGAGAAAGAAAGTTTTCTACCCTCCCCGGTTTCACCTTACGCATTGAGTAAATTGGCAGGTGAACATTATTGCAGGATATTCAGCCTGTATTTTGGAGTGCAAGCGGTTGCCCTGCGCTACTTTAATGTTTTTGGTCCCCGCCAGAACCTTGATGATGAATACGCGGTGGTTATCCCGAAATTCATCAACTGCCTGATCAGGGACCTAGCGCCCCCGGTTTTTGGCAACGGCAGGCAGTCGCGCGATTTTACATTTGTCCAGGATGTGGTAGAGGCCAACCTTCTGGCAGTCAAGGCAAAAAGCGTAAGATACGGGGTTTTTAATATTGCCGGAGGCCGAGATACCACTATCCTGGATTTAGTTAAACTGCTGAATAAGATATTAGGCAAGAATATAGCTCCGGTACTAAAGCCCAGGCGTCCGGGTGATGTATTCAGGACGCTGGCAGATATAAATTCGGCTGCCAGGTTGTTAAAGTTCAAGCCATCCGTTAGTTTTGTCGAAGGATTAAAGATTACCGTTGACCATTGGAAGAAAAATGCCTAAGAAGACAGTCCTGATCACCGGCGGGGCAGGTTTTATCGGCTCGCACTTGTGCGAGAAACTGCTTAACAGGGATTACATCGTGATATGCCTGGATAATTTTATTACCGGCGACCTGGAAAACATCAAACCATTCCTTAGGCATAAGAATTTCCGTTTTGACGTGCATAATGTTTCATATTACATAGATATACCGGGCAGGGTGGATTATGTTTTACATTGCGCTTCCCTGGCATCTCCGGTGGATTATCTTGATTTTCCCATCCAGACGCTCAAGGTTGGATCGTTAGGAACGCATAATGCCCTGGGCCTGGCTAAAAAGAAAAAGGCTGTATTCCTGCTTTTCTCGACCTCCGAGGTTTATGGGGACCCGTTGGTTCATCCCCAGAAGGAAAACTATTGGGGGCATGTCAATTGCGTTGGGGTGCGCGGATGTTATGATGAATCCAAGCGTTTTGCCGAGGCTATTACCATGGCCTATCACCGGGTCCATTCCCTGGATACCAAGATAGCGCGTATTTTTAATACCTATGGCCCCAAAATGCGGCCTTATGACGGCAGGGTAGTCCCCAATTTTGTGTTTCAGGCCCTGCGGGATAAACCCTTGACTGTTTATGGCAAAGGTGAACAAACCAGAAGCTTCTGTTATATTGACGATATGGCTGAGGGTATATACCGCCTGATGTTATCAAAAACAAATATGCCTGTGAATTTAGGCAACCCCGGAGAGTTCACCATAATGCAGCTGGCAAAACTTGTTTTAAAGTTAAGCGGATCAAAAAGCAGGATAGCGTTCAGGCCCTTGCCTGAAGATGACCCCCGCCAGCGCCAACCGGATATAAGCCAGGCCAAGAAAGTTCTCTCCTGGAAACCCGCCATATCCCTGGAGGAGGGCTTAAGGCGGACTATCTCCTGGTTCAAAGCTTAAAAAGAAAGCCCTTTCCTTGACAAACCGCTTTGAGATATGTTATACTTTCTGAACACTTCAAAACTGCCTCCGATTCGGAGGATATTTATCTTTCCAATAAGGAGAATATAATGTCCCTAGATTTTTTCAGACATCTTAACTATCTGGATATTTTTATTCTAATCCTAACGTTAAGAATATGTTACATTGCTCTTAAAACCGGATTACCCGTTGAATTATTTAAACTGGCCGGTATTCTGTCGGCGATATTTGTCTCCCTGCACTACTATGTTTTTTTATCCGGTTCAATGCGTAAAAATATCGATCTTGGTTTAGCTCCGTTTAAAATCGTTGATTTCCTGATCTTCATCTTTTTGGCAATAGCCGGATATTTATTATTCATGCTCTTGCGCTGTATTTTTTACAGGTTCATTAAATTAGAGGCAGTTGCCTCCTTAAGCAAATGGGGAGGGCTTGTGTTAGGCGCCTTTCGGTGTTTTTTTATGGCGGGGCTGATATGTTTTACGCTTCTTGTTTCCGGCTCGCCCTATTTAAATAAAAGCGTGGAGAATTCTTTTTTTGGCAGCCGGATATATAGGGTTGCCCCGGATACTTACAGGTGGTTATGGAATACTATTTTTTCAAAGTTTATGGGCAGCGAGGAATCTAATAAAACTACGGTGACGGCTATACATAATTTTTTCCATAGATGAAACTTCAGGAACTATACGACAGGGTAGTTAAATTCGGCGCCGCGGCAGACCCCCGAAAGAATAAGGCACAGATCAGGAGTTATCCGGACACCCGTATCCTTTACGGTAAGCCGGGGCTGGAGATTAACAAGATCCTGGTCGGGATCGATATTGAAGCACCTGAACTTTTGCTTGCCGATCATATCCGTCGCAAGGAAGGCCTTGATCTGGTAATCGGTCATCATCCCGAAGGCAAGGCCTACGCCGGCCTGCATGAGGTAATGAGGCTGCAGGTTGACCTCTTAAGGCAAGCCGGGGTTGCGAAGAGCACGGCTCTTAAATTGCTTGCGGAGAGGATGCTGGAGGTAGAGCGCAGGGTATTGCCGCAGAATCACACCCGGGCAGTAGATGCCGCTAAACTTTTGGATATCCCGTTCATGTGCATGCACACTCCCGCTGATAACCATGTATATAGGTATTTGGAAGCTCTTTTTAAGCGGGAGAAACCCCGGTTGGTAGAAGATGTTGTCAGGCTGCTTAAAGGAATACCTGAGTACAGGATCGCTGAGGAATTCAAGACCGGTCCGCGGGTGCTCTTGGGCAGCCCGAAGCGCCAGGCAGGAAAGATCATCTTTGAGATGACCGGAGGCACAGAGGGCCCGAAAGATGCTTTTGAGAAGTTATATAAAGCGGGGGTGAGAACCCTGGTTTCCATGCATTTAAGCGAAGATCACTTCAAAAAGGCTAAAGAAGCCAATCTTAACGCCGTCATCGCCGGGCATATTTCATCCGATACCCTGGGGTTGAACCTTCTCCTGGATAACCTAGATAGGGCGGCGGGCAGACCTTTCCAAATAATCAGTTGTTCGGGTTTTACCAGGATCAAAAGAAAGTAAAAAAATGAGTGGCCGCATTCCGGAAAATCTATTAGAGGATATCCTTGGCCGCGTGGATGTAGTGGAGCTTATCTCCGGTTATATCCCGCTTAAGAAGTCGGGCAGGAATTTTAAGGCCAATTGTCCCTTTCATAATGAGAAGACGGCGTCATTCATGGTCTCGCCGGACAGGCAGATATATCATTGTTTTGGCTGCGGCGAATCGGGGAACGCTTTTAAGTTCCTTATGCGCCATGAGAGGATGGATTTTCCCGAAGCGGTTGAGTTACTGGCTAAAAAGGCGGGAGTGGAACTGCCTAAACAGGAGAGCCCGGAGAGAGCCCTGGCTTCCAGTTTAAGCGCTCAACTCTACAAGGTCAATGAGTTAGCGGTAAGTTTTTATGAAAATAATCTTTACGCCGAAAACGGCCAGGCTGTCCGGGAGTACCTGGCAAAAAGAGGGATCAGCCATAAAACAGCTAAAGAATTCCACCTGGGATTTGCAGGGCAAGGTTGGGACCACCTGATCAATTTTTTAAGGTCAAAGAATGTAAGCCTGGCGTTGATGGAAAAAGCGGGCCTGGTCCTGCCTAAAGATGGCGGCGGTTATTATGACCGTTTTCGCAGCCGGGTCATCTTTCCTATTTTTGATATCCGTATGAGGCCGATCGGCTTTGGGGCCAGGGTTTTGGATAAAAGCCTTCCTAAGTACCTGAACTCTCCGGAAACCCCGGTTTATACAAAAGGGAAGAATCTTTTTGGCCTGAATTTATCCAAGGATCACATCCGGGATGCCGACAGCGCGATAATCGTCGAAGGTTACCTGGATTTTATCATCCCTTACCAGGCGGGCATGAAAAACATCGTAGCCTCGCAGGGCACTGCCCTCACCCTGGAGCAGATCCGGCTGCTTAAGCGCTACACCAACAACGCGGTAATGATTTATGACGGTGATACTGCCGGCCAGATCGCCACCTTAAGAAGCCTGGATATGCTTATTGAAGAGGGGATGAACGTCAAGATCGTCCCTCTGCCAAAAGGGCTGGATCCCGACGCGCTGGTGCGCCTTAAAGGAGCAGCGGATTTTAAATTGATGGTTGATAATGCCGCCGGTCTTTTTGATTATAAGCTTGAGGTTCTAAAAAGCCGCCATGACATGAAAGAGGCGCACGGCAAAAGCAGGATCGCCTCTGAAATGCTTCTAACGATAAATAGGTTTGACAACGCGATCCTAAGGGCGGAGTATTCCAAGAGGCTCTCCGAAGAGATCGATATCCCGGAAAACTGCGTACTTGAAGAGCTGAATAAACTAAAGCCGGATAAAAGGGCGCAGGAGAAACCTTCTTTTAGTATTTCCGGGGGAGCTTCTTTGATTAACCCTGCGGAAAAAATGCTGATCAAGTTCATGCTTGAAGAGAAGGAGCTTATCGAAAAGATCATGCAGGAGTTAGAGCCTTCTGATTTCCAGGATACGCGCACTGCCAAGGTCGTTTCAACAATGCTTGACCTGTTTTCCCGGGGGAAAAATATCGCCCCCAGCCTGCTGTTGAATTATTTCAGCGAGGATGACGCAAGCTCGCTGCTTTGTGAATCAATGTTCATGCCGGAGCTTGCGGAAGAGGAGAGGGAGAAGGCGCTGAATGATTGCATCCGCAGGATCAAGGTGGAAAGATTAAAATCCAAAAGGGAGCGCCTGCACACGCAGATCAAAAGCGCCCAGAACTCGGGAGATGAAAAAAGATTAAGCGGGCTTATACGGGAATTTCATGATTTAATAAAGAAAGGTGATTAAGGATGAAGAAAAGAGCGCGGCCCACTAAAGACATGGAGAAGTTGATCGCCCTGGGGAAGCAGAAGGGATTTCTTACCTATGACGAAGTAAATGACCTGCTGCCGGAAGACCTTTCAAGCACCGAGGCCATTGACCATCTCTTTGAGCTGCTGGGCAATGAAGATATTCAGGTAGTTGAAGGCGAACAGGACGCCGGATTATCGGCGAACCGGCCGCAGCAGGATAAACAGGAGCTGGCCCATCAGCGCGAGGAATTATTAAATGAGCAGCTTAAAGTGGAAGAGCGCTTTATGCCTTTGGATGACCCGGTAAAGATGTACTTGAAGCAGATGGGCTCTATTTCGCTTTTAACCCGGGAGAATGAGATTGAGCTGGCTAAAAAGATCGAGGATACCGAGGAAAAATTCAAGCGCGCAGGTTTGGCGACCAAATTCGCCAGGAACCATGTCCTCGCTGTAGCCGCCGATATCCTGGATGATAAGATCAACCTGGAGGATGTTGTTAAGGAAGATATCAAGATAAAAAAGGACAGGGTTATCGGCAGGTTCAAGCGCATTTTAGGCAGGATCAAGCAGGCCCGCAGCGAGAGCCGCGGCATCAATCTTATCCTTCAACTGAATTTTACCACCTCGGTGATCGAAGAGGCGGTGCGCAAACTCTCTCTTTACCTTCGGGAGCTCGAACATTTGAAGCGCCTGGGTAAAAAGAGCAATACGCGCACGCGCCAGATCCTTCATGAAATTGCCGAGCCGCACAACAAGATAAAAGAGCAAATGAAGCTGATAAAGTCAGCGCATCTTAAATTCAACCGCACGAAAAAGAAATTAGTAGAAGCAAACCTGCGTCTTGTGGTGAGCATCGCCAAGAAATATACCAACCGCGGGTTATCCTTTCTTGATCTTATCCAGGAGGGCAATATCGGCTTAATGCGGGCGGTGGAGAAGTTCGAATATAAGCGGGGGTACAAGTTTTCCACTTACGCGACATGGTGGATCCGCCAGGCGATCACCCGCTCTATCGCCGACCAGGCACGGACCATAAGGATACCGGTGCATATGACCGAGACGATAAACAAGATAATCCGATTTTCCCGGGTTTTTGTCCAGGAGAACGGACGCGAGCCTACCCCCGAAGAGATCGCCCATAAGATGCGTTTTCCGCAAGACAAGATCAAGTCCATCTTAAAGATTGCCCAGGAGCCGATCTCCCTGCAGATGCCCATAGGGGATGAAGGGGATACGCATTTCGGGGATTTTATCCAGGATAAAAAAGCGGTCTCTCCGGCGAATGAAACAGTGCGCTCGATGCTGAAAGACGAGATGAACTCCGCTTTAAGCACGTTAACCGAGAGGGAGAAGAAGATCTTGATCCTGCGTTTTGGTATCCACGATGGCTGCCCGCGCACATTAGAAGAGGTAGGCAATGTTTTTAAGGTTACCCGAGAAAGGGTCCGGCAGATCGAAGCAAAGGCCTTGAAGAAACTCAGGCATCCTTCGCGTTCGCGCAGGCTGCGCAGCTTTATGGATATGACGCTGGCGCACCAGAGAGAATACTAATTCTATAAATTTATAAACTAAGGAGCTTCTGTGGCGAGCAGAATAAGGACGGGGCGGCTTATCTTTTAAGGAAGCCGCCTTTTTGCATTCTATGGACAGAGAACAGGAAGAAAAAAATAACGCGATGGTTCAGCAGATCTATGACCGGCTGCAGGATATACAGCTGCAGCAAAGGGCGATCCTGAACAATATACCCGATATGGTCTGGTTGAAGGATAAAGAGAGCAGGTTCCTGGAGGTTAATGAAGCCTTTGGCGCTGCCTGCGGGCTTACTCCTGAAGAGGTAAAAGGTAAAACCGACCTGGATATTTGGCCTAGAGAATTGGCGGAAAGTTACCGGGCCGATGACCAGGAGGTAATGACTACAAAAAAGAGTAAGTGCGTGGAGGAGAGGCTGGCTGATAAACAAGGCCAGATACAGTGGATAGAGACGATCAAGACCCCGGTTTTCGATAATAAAGGGGCGGTGGTCGGCGTAACCGGCATAGCCCGGGATATTACCGAGCGCAAGAGGATCGAAGACAGGTTAAAGGAGATCCGCGCGGAGCTGGAGATCAGGGTTAAGGTCCGCACGGTGGAATTGACCCGGGCCAATGAGGAACTGCACAAGGAGATAAGCGATAAGAAGAATTACGAAAAGGAATTGCAGGTTTACCGGGAGAAATTGGAGCTTCTGGTCAGCCATCGCACCAAGGCCCTGGAACTTGAGGTTGAATCAAGAAAGGCCGCTCAGCAGCAGGCAAATGCCTTGCGCCAGCAGCTTGAATTTATCCTGAAGGCGACTAAAACCGAGCTGGTCATCATTGATAAGGATTTTCAGATCCGTTACATAGACCCGGAAAGGGTGCGGAAGTACGGGAATTGGGAGGGGAAGAAATGTTTTGATTATTTCATGTATACTAAAAGCCCCTGCACCCGCTGCAATATTGAGAAGGCGCTTAAAACAAAAAAGATCATCGTCACTGAGGAAAAGCTGGACAAAGAGGATAACCGTACGGTGCAGGTCACCACCATACCTTTTCAGAATGATACCGGGGAATGGCTGGTAGCTGAAGTGAACATGGATATAAGCGAAAGGAAGAAGATCGACGATGAGTTGTGGCGCTACCGGGAGCATTTAGAAGAGCTGGTTGAGGAGCGTTCGGGCCAGCTTATGCAGGAGATATCCCTGCATAAAAAAGCGGAGATCGAAAAGAGTAAATTAAATTACGATCTGCTTAAATCTTATGAGAAGTTAAAGAGCATT
>SCRK01000236.1 GCA_004298075.1 bacterium
ATAGATTAAAAACGATAAATAAAAATAACTTTTCATTGGGAATAAATACCACGGTTTCCGCATACAACGCAGATTATTTACCGGATATCCTGAGTTATTGTATTGGGCTAAAACCGGATTCCTATCTGATGGAACTAGCGGAGGAAAGGGAGATGTTCAGAAACCTTGGTTCGGGGGTTTGTTTAGATCAAAAGAAAAGCATTGACGCGTTGAAATTTATGTTAAATGAGTCGCGGAAGGCCAAATGCAAAAGATTCTCGGGGATCACTCAGATCATGAGAAGTCAATACTACGATGTTGCCAGGGGCCTGATCCAGGGGCAAAAAAGGACAATCCCCTGTTTGGCGGGGACAGCTTTTGGGCACATTTTTTCAAATGGGGATATTTGGTGCTGCAGCGTTAAAAAAAGAGTTATGGGGAACTTAAAAGATGCCGGATATGATTTTAAGAAACTCTGGCACGGCAGTGAAAGCGACAGATTGAGGAGGGAAATTTCATCCGCTAGCTGCCACTGTCTTTCAGCCAACGCGGTTTATTCAAATATGTTATGCCAGGTTTGTTTTTTGCCCAAGCTTGCCAATAGTTATCTTCTTTGGAAAATAAGCGATTTTAAATGACCTCAAATTATCCGGGCCCGGAGATAAACAAAGGACAGGTTGTAAGCGTAGGAGTCCCTGTTTATAACGAAGGGATACATTTAGACGCTTTCATTGAGAGCCTCTTGAGCCAGAGAGGTGTCAATTTCCTGGAAGTTATTTTTGTCTTAAGCGGCTGCGATGATAAAACCGAGGAATCGGTAAGGAAGTATATGCAAAAAGAAAAGAGGATAAAGTTAGAGATCCAGAAAATCCGGGAGGGGAAGGCCTCGGCAATTAATCTCTTGTTAAAATCGGTTAAAGGTAACATAGTGATAATTTCCAGCTCCGATCTCATACTGGAACCTGACTGTCTTAAAAACGTCCTAGCCTCTTTCAAGGACCCCAAGATAGGAATGGCGGGGTGCCATCCTTACCCGATAAGGAACTCACAGGGGATCGCGTACTCTTTAAATACTATTTTATGGCAATTACACCATGAGCTTTGTTTAAAGATGCCGAAACTCGGGGAATTGATCGCTTTCAGGAATATTATAAAACAGATACCCGGAGATTGCGTAACGGATGAGGTTTATATCGAGGCAGCGATCAAGGAAAATGGTTATCAGCTTTGCTATAGAGAAGACGCGGTTGTGTATAACAGATGCCCTGTAAGGCTGCGGGATCTTTTTTTACAAAGAATGAGGGTATTCTGGGGGCATATCGATATACGGCACAGATATGCTTATAAAGCCTCAAGCATGAATACGGGAATGGTTTTGATGATTTCTGCCGGGCATATAATCAAAAACCCTGGTTTAATTATCCCTTTTGTTGTATTATGTTTTATTGAATTCTTTGCCAGGGCTACGGCTGCCTGCAGATATTATTGCGCGCGCAAACCCGTGGATTTCATTTGGCCGACATACCAAAAATAAAGCTAATGAGAGAAACGAAAAAAACAAAATTTTGTATTGGCTTGAACGGCAAAAGCGGTAATCTGGAAACTTTGCTGGACAAAAGGGGGGCTGACCTTTATGAGGTCTTTGCGCCCTGCCCTTGCGATATAGCTCCCACAGGCAGAAGGGTAGAGGTGCAGATGACTCTGCAGGAACTAAAGCGCCAGATCAGGCTGGCGCATAATCATGGAGTAGGTTACAATGTTTTGATGAACGCCTCCTGTTTTGGGGGTGCTGAATTCGGCCAGGCATATAGAAATAAAATTTCTGATTTTGTAAAGAAGATCGACGATCTGGGAGCCGACTCCGCCACCATTATGAACCCTTTTATAATAGACCTGGTCAGGCAGAGTTCTAAAAGGATCAAGATCATAGTGGGTAGTTTCGCGGAGATCGTTGAGCCTGTTAAGATCGAACGGTTCAGGTCCCGGGGGGTCAACCGTATAGTTTTGCACCAGAATGTTTACAGGAACTTTGAGATGTTGAAGAGAATAAGAAAATATACTGATTTGGACCTAGAGATAATCCCTAATCAGGGGTGCATGAACCAGTGTGAATGTTTTATCACGCATATCAATATAGTCGCCCATTCAAGCGTGGCCACAAAAAGCGAGATTAAAAAATTCGGCGATTATGATTTTCCAATTAAGCGCTGCAGGAGCATCCGGCAGAAAGACCCGGTTGAATTCCTGATGTCCTGTTTTATACGCCCGGAGGACCTTCGTATATACGAGAAGCTGGGTTTTAATATCTTTAAACTCGCAGGGAGGAGGTCTTCCACGGAATGGATGCTGAATTCCCTGGACGCTTACGTAAAAAGGGGATATGCCGGCAACCTTTTTGACCTCTCCGCTCATGTCGGGGAAAATCCCAAGATCTGCTACCTTCCCAATTTAGTTTTAAATGGCTGGTACCAGTATATGGGCAGCAATGCGGACCACCTGGCTTTTCGTAAAAAGGCGATAGAATTCTGCTTGCGGAATAAAATATATAAGTTTTTTCCTGATTGGAGCAAAAGTGGACCTAAAAAGAAGGCTCGGTTTAATTAAAGAAAAATATTTGCCGAGCCTGGTATTTATAATTTTGCTGGTTTTATTATGGGAATTCCTCGTAAGGTTATTCTCTCTTCCCGAATATATACTGCCTTCACCGCTTATGATAGCGCGGACCTTCCTAAAATTCAGGAAAATATTATTATTCCATACCTCTGTCACGGTATTTGAGACCTTGTCCGGATTTATGGTCGGGGCTATTCTGGGTTTTATCCTGGCAGTTTTTATTTGCATGTCGGATTTCTTTTACCGCACATTTTACCCTGTTCTGATAGTTATCCAAAGCATCCCGAAAGTCGCATTGGCCCCTTTTTTCATAATCTGGATGGGGTTTGGAATATTGCCTAAAATAGCCATTACTGTTTTGGTATCGATCTTTCCCGTGCTGGTAAACACATTGCACGGCCTTGTTTTTGTGAAACAGGAACTTATAGACCTGATGAAAGTTTTTCATGCTTCCAAGATCCAGGTATTGTTCAAGATAAGGATACCTTCAAGCCTGCCGTTCTTCTTTACAAGCTTAAAGATCTCGATAATTTTTTCTGTAGTGGGAGCGATTATAGGTGAATTTGTGGGAGCGAATAAGGGCCTGGGGTATGTGATCATGATCTCCAGCAGTAATTTGAATACAAGTTTGATGTTCGCTGCCTTATTCCTGCTGGGAGCCATAGGGGTCTTTTGTTCTCTACTCGTATCTTTATCCGAAAAGATGCTGCTGCCTTGGCATAAAGAGGCCAAAGATGCCTGAAAAAATGATAGAGGTCCTTAAGATCGGCAAAGAATTTACCAATAATTTCAAGAGCCTGGAGGTCTTAAAAGATATCAGTTTTTCCGTCAATAGGGGAAGTTTCACCAGTATTGTCGGAATGAGCGGCTGCGGAAAGACTACTTTATTAAAAATAATTTGCGGGATATCCAACCCTTATTCAGGGCAGATATTGATCAACGGAGAAGCGGCTTTAAAAGCCGGCAAAAACCATTATTTTGGGATTGTTTTCCAGGAGCCCACCCTTTTACCCTGGAGAAATGTATATAACAATATAGAGTTGCCATTGGAACTGAATTCCTGCCCCAGAACTAAATTTAAAACCGACGATCTGATCAGGCTGGTTGGACTTAAAGGTTTTGAAGATGTCATGCCCCATGAATTATCCGCCGGCATGAAGGCCAGGGTTGCCATAGCCAGGGCCCTGATATTCCATCCGTCGATCCTGCTTATGGATGAGGCTTTTAATAACCTGGATGAGATAACCAGGGGCAACCTTAACTTAGAGCTGCTGCGCATTTGGAAAGAAATAAAGACCACGGTATTGTTTGTAACCCACAATATAAGCGAAGCCATATTCCTCTCTGACCGTATAATCGTGCTTACCCCCAGGCCAGGTACGGTAAGAAAAGTAATCGATGTCGATCTCCCCCGGCCAAGAGATAAGCAGACAAGGCGCCTGCCGGAATTTATCGAGATAGTCGAAAACGCCAGGGAGCTGCTGAGCTGATAAAATTACGCTGAATCAATGAGAGATATTAAGGCAGGATATTCCAGTAGTTTAATCGAACGGTCAAAACAAATACGTGATTCTTTAAATGTCGATGTCCTTAATAAGGCAGGCATAGCCAGAAGCAGGCTTCAGTTCGAGTTATTTAATCAATACCCGCCGATCTATCTTCTGCGTCCCATTAAAAATCCAGAAGAAATATTCTCTTCGGATAATGATCCTCGGCCCTCCGGGATGAGCAGGCCGCTGGCATTATATGTACACATACCTTTTTGTCTGAAGAAATGCACCTTTTGCTGTTTCTTCAGCATCGATAAGTGGGCGGATGGATATATAAACAGATATTTGCGTTATTTAGAGAAGGAGATCTGCTTATTGTCCAAGAAGGAGCATTTTAAGAAAAGCAGGATAAACTCCGTACATTTTGGCGGAGGTACGCCCACCCTTTTGAATAAAAGGCAGCTGTTCCGGTTAACAAATGTTATAAGGAGGAATTTCTGCGTTGCCGCGGACGCGGAATTTACCTTTGAGACGACCCCTGAATCGCTCAACCGGGAAAAACTGGAGTATTTTCGCGAAAGCGGTTTTAACCGTTTGAGCATAGGCATCCAGACTTTTGACAATCATCTTTTACGGTCGCATAAAAGATTATATACCGCTAAGCAGGCGGTCAGGGCTTTTAAATTAAGCCGACGCTCCGGATTTTCAAAAATAAACATTGATCTGCTGTTCGGTTTGACCGGGCAGGACCTAGCCAGCTGGGATGAATCCTTGAAGATAGCCGCGGATTTAGGTCCGGCCAACGTGACCGCCTATCCTTTTATGGGCTGCTTTACCAGGAATGATATCCGCAAGGCATTCAATAATTTCCAAGATGAGGGAAATCAAAGGCTGTTAATGCATATTATGGCGATTGAAAAGTTTACCGGGTTAGGATATATCCAGGTAACTCCTTATCAATTTATTAGAACACCAGAGTATTCATTTAAACAGCAGGAGCATAAATCCAAAAGCGGCCAAATACATGCTTTCGGGGTTACGGGCCATTCTTTCTTAAATAATGTAGAATACCATAATCATCACACGTTAAAAGGTTATGAGGATATGCTGCTTAATAACATTATTCCCATAGAGAGAGGAAGGCATCTCAGCAGAAAAGAACAGATGATCAGATTTGCGATATATAACTTACAAAAGAGGGCTGGAGTTAATCGCAAAGATGGAGGAATAGATAAGGCTGTTTTTGCCGAGAGATTCGGTGTTCCCTTGGAAAGCGAATTCTCCGCTAAGCTGCGAAGGCTGCTTGGCCTGGGTTTGATCAAAGATACCGGCCGGTATATACGCCTTAGCTACCTTGGCATACTATACCACACCGAAGTATGCCAGCTTTTCTATTTGAAAAAAGACAGGGAAGAGATTACCAGGCTTTTTTAAGGGGTGAAATAATTTTCTGGAGGTTTTGATGAAATTATCCGTGCCCACCAATTGGCAGAAGGATTTACTGACAAAACTGAACAAAGAAAATGTCGCGGAAATTTACGGTAAATTAAAGGAGGATATCTTTGGGGGAGGGCGCTCCTCGGTGTATTTGCCGGCCGTGAATAAAAAGGAAGTTAAGGAATTTGTTTCCGCCGCGCATGGGTTTGGTTTGAAGTTCAATTATTTATTGAATTCTTTATGCCTGTCGAATCTGGAATGGACCCCTAAGGGGCAGCGGCAGATCCGTGGTTTTCTTGACTGGCTGGCACAAATAGGGGTGGATAGCGTTACGGTATCTTTGCCTTATTTGCTGCAGATGATCAAGAAATGCTATCCGGCCTTTGAAGTAAATGTATCCATTAATACCGATATCAACAGCCTTACGAAGGCGAAAACCTGGGAAGGTTTAGGCGCCGATCAGCTTACCTTATCCCTGAACATAAACCGTGATTTTGAAACGCTAAAACAAATACGCAAGAATGTTAAGTGCCGGCTCCAGCTGATAGCCAATCTGTTATGCCTGCATAATTACCCTTTCTGTTCCTATCACTATGTATCCACAAGCCACAACTCGCAGATAACCAGCAAAATAAACAAGGACCTTTATTTCACCTACTATCAATTACAGTGCAGGCATTTAAGCCTTTCAGAGCCTTACAGGCTGATTTCTTCGGGCTGGATAAGGCCGGAAGACCTGAAGTACTACGAGGAGGTAGGGATAGACAGGATAAAACTTATCGACAGAAGGATGAAGACCGAGCTTATCCTGCGCGCGGTTGAAGCGTATACTGCCAGGAGCTATGACGGCAACCTTTTTGACCTGTTTTTTTACCGGACTACCCGGGGGAACAGCCAGTTTTCAAAGAATTTTATAAGAAGGTTTTTTGATTATTTTATTTCGTTAAGGCACCTGAATTTATTTAAGATCTACAAGGAGATGCGTTATCTGCAGATAAAAGATTCCATCTATCTGGACAACAGGAAATTAGACGGTTTCATTTCTTATTTCTTTTCCGGGAAATGTAAACTTACGAATTGCCAGGAGTGCGATTATTGCCGCCGGACAGCCGATAACGCGCTTGTTATACCCGGGGAATACAAAGAAAAAATGCTCAATATCTATAAAAATGTCTTGCAGTATTTTATTGACGGCAGCCTATTTTATGCCGACAAGGGAAAGAAATGCCAAGATCGCCGTCGATGATAAACCCCAGGATTAGCGGGGTCAAAGAAAAAATAGCGGTTTGGTTTATTCTAGTTATCGGGTTTGCCTTAAGGTTAGCCGGAATTGCCAAAAAGAACCTTTGGTATGACGAGCTGTTAACCAACAACTTTACTTATCAATTGATCGGCTTAAAAGCATCCTGGAGGGTTTCTTCAGGAACCTCCTTCTTTTTATACAAATTAACTTCGGATACCACTTCTGTATTATACGGTTTGTTGATTTATATCTACAGTTTTTTCTTCGGCAATTGGGAATCCCTAAGGTATCTTTCGCTGGCGTTTAGTACGGCCGGCCTTATTGTTTTCTATAAATTAGCCCGCCAGTTTTTAAACCGGCAGGAAAGCATATACGCTCTCATCATCATGGTGTTAAATCCCTTCCAGATCTGGTATGCGCAGGAGGCCAGGGAATATTCTTTGACCTGTTTTTTATCAGTTGTTTTTATTTATCTGTTTACAAGAGCCCTAAAGACAAATAGGCCCTCTTATTGGGCTTATTTCACAATAGCGGGCGTTGCAAGCGTATACGCGAGTTATTATTTCCTGCTGCTCTTAATTATGTGCGGGTCGGTCCTATTCATTAAAGAAAACCGCCGGTGCTTAAAAAAGTGGTGCTTATCGGCTTTAATAATCATTATCGCTGTTTTGCCCGCGCTCCCGCTGGTTATGAAACAGTTTTATTTGCTAAATAATGCTTTCTGGCTGCGCCCCCCAGGCATAAAATCATTATTTCTAACTTTCGGCGTTTTAAGTTTAGGGTATTCATCAGGCCTTGTGGAGTTGATCGCGGGGATTATTTTATTCGTTTTCTTGTTTATCTACGGCGTATATGCGCAATATAAGAGCCGTAAGAATGACGCGGTTATGCTGTTAGCGTTGGCCTTATTCCCCATCTTGCTGGTGTATATTATCTCCAAGACGATCATGCCTATTTACCTTGACCGTAAATTAATTATATTTTCTCCTTTTTATTATCTTTTTATAGCCAAGGGGATAGCAAATATAAGGCATAGGCTTCTTAAGATCGCGATTATGCTCATTGTGCTATTCCTGGTATCATCCTCCTTGTTTAATTATTATGGCGGTGGATTTATCCTCTCGCGCCCTGACGGCAAGGACGTTTATGAAGGAGTGCATTTCAAAAAAGACTATTATGGCCTGATGGATACCGTGGTAAAGAATCTGGGTAACGATACCGCTCTCTGCGTAACCGACCTGCAGTCCATGATTATTTCGATACAATACCTTGTCAGGGAGAGAACGCCCAATATCCCGCATGTGTATTATTTCCTGTTTTATCCGAGGCTCTTGGAGCCGTATCAAAAGGTATCTATCGAAGTAAATAGAATAAATTTTATCAATTCCCCGGAAGAAGAAAATCAACCATATTGCGCGCAGCGGATTAACGGTAAATGGATCGTTAATAAAGCCGGCCTGATTGATAAATTTGATAGAGTATGGCTGATCTCCTCGGCATGGAACAGGGAGGGGGTTCTTTTTAATAATTCGTATGAAGTAAAAAAATATTTTTCAAATAAATATGTTAAGTTAATCTCTGAAAGTAAAGACGGGATATTAATAGAACTGTATGCTAAGAATAAGCCTAACTTATCAAGGGGGAACAATCTACAATGAAGAGTAAAATCCTGAAAAAAGCCATAAAAGCTCCTGATTTCTTGAATGACCCGGCAGAATATAATAAATCTTTTTCCAGGGGCTTAAAAATTGAATTAAACGGGTCAACAATTTTAGAGATCTCCGGGACCGCCAGTATCAATGAAAGAGGCAAAAGTATCCATATCGGCAACTTCTCCGCGCAGGCAAAGCGCACCTTTGATAACCTGACCGCTCTCTTGGGCTCCGCAGGGGCCGGCTGGCATGATGTAGTTAAAACCAGGTGCTATTTAAGAAATATGCGGGATTATGACAAATTCAATAAATACAGGAATCAGTTTTATAAAAAACAAAAACTTGCTTTATTCCCGGCAAGTATTTGTGTGGAAGCCGGCTTATGCCGTCCTGAATTATTGGTTGAGATAGAAGCAACGGCTATTTTGGGTAAAAAGTAAGACAAATCAAAAAGATATTCTTTAGCACGCCGCAGGTTTTATGAATAAAGATAGGCGCGATAAAACTAAAATTCCTGTTTGGCAGAAATTATCGCTCATACTATTCGGGTTATTTTTAACGCTGTTTATCCTTGAGGCAGGATTACGCCTTGGAGGATTCCTCTTCCTGTCTTTCCAGGAATACCGGAACAAAGATTCCATCCGCCAAAATGGGACATACCGTATCTTATGCCTGGGCGATTCTCTCACGGCCCTCGGAGGCAGGTGGTCGTATCCTTCCCAGTTGAGCGGATTGTTGAACGCGCGCGGAAAAGGCATACAATTCAACGTTATCAACAAAGGTATCCCCGCGACCCAAACATCGTATATACTCTCGCAATTAGAAGGCAATCTTAAAAAGTATAGGCCCAACATGGTTATTATCATGGCGGGCATAAATGACGGTTCCCCGACCGGTTCAAGGCGGATCCATATCCCGGCAACGATGAAAGTTGTCATGTCCCTAAAGACATATAACCTTTTTAGGTCAATATGGTTATCCTTGGCTACGAAGCCGGCAAAACCAGATCCGTTACGGTATGAAACGGATATAGCGATGGAGGCTCCGGGATTGCCGACGGGTAATAGCGGCCGGGAATATATCGCTTTAGGCCGCAGTTATATATTACAGGGCAAGCTAAGCCAGGCAGAAGAATGTTTTAAGCAGGTTCTTGAAATTGATCCCCATGCCAGCATCGCATACCTTCACTTAGCGTGGATAAACAGGGGGAAAAGAGAATTTCGCCAGGCCGAAGAATACTGCATGAGGTTTTTGGCTGCGGAGCCGCTAAATGATCTGGGCTATACCCAATTAGGGCTGGTATACGCTGAACAGGGGCAATATTCGCAGGCAGAAAAAGCCTTAAAGAAAGCGCTTAGCATTAACCGTTATAATGATCGTGCATGGGGGGTGCTGGGGAGATTGGCTGCCCAAAGGGGGGACCGCCTATCTTCGCAGGCCTATTTTCAAAAAGCAAGCCTGGTAAGGAATGAGAACTATAATCCCATGACCTACGTTAATTACAAAGCGCTCGGCGGGTTGTTAAGAGAAAGTGGAATAGTTTTGGTTTGTGTCCAGTATCCCCTCCGCGGCATAATACAGATAAAACAAATATTCAGAGGGGCTGATGAAGGGGTTATCTTCGTAGATAACCAGAAGGCCTTCGAAGAGGCGGTCGCCCGCGATGGTTACACGGTATATTTCTCCGATATATTCGCCGGTGACTTTGGGCATTGTACCCCACGAGGCAATAGATTGCTCGCCGAAAATATCGCGGATGTTATATTGAAAGAAGTATTCGGCATCGCTGCCAGGAAGTGATTGCTAAATTGCTTGCAATTTTTAAATGAGAATATTATAATAAAAAAACGCAGTCAACTTTAAATGGAAATATTGATAATCCCCAAAAAGAGGCAGGGAGCATATGAATAAAAAAAAGTTGATCGCAGCTTGTTTTATTATTCAACTTTTTCTTAACGCTGCTTTTGTTTACGCCCAGGAAAACAGCGAAAGCGCAGAAATCAAGAAAGTAATGGATAATTTCTTAGGATGCATTCCTTTCAAGGATTTAGACTGTATCATGCGGCAGGTTTCCCCCGATTATTCCGATAAAACCGGGGGGGTTGAGGTAGATTATGCCAGATTCAAAGCCAACCAGGCGGCTATGATTGAAAGATCTTCCAAGAAATATATTGATATCAGCTTTAGCGATGTCAACATATCCAACCTTATTATTAAAGACGATAAGGCGGCTTTGGAATTAAATCTTACCGAGAAGGCTTACAATACGGATACTTTTAAGACAGAAACAACCGCAAAAAGAATATCAGTCGCTTTAGAGAAAAAAGAAGGAGTATGGAAGGTCACGAAATTCAGGAGAGTAATTATATCCAAGTAGTCAATAACGCCTATCCAGCCAATAAGGCTTACCCCAAAAACAGTTTCTTTATATAAGGAGGGAGTGTTATGTTGTTCCGCAGGCTTAATTTTTTGTTGTGTGTTTTAGCCGTTTTATTTATGAGTGTTCCCGTTTATGCCGAGCCGCAATTTAAATTCGGTTTTTATGAACGCATGCGCTATGAATACTGGCAGAACATCTTTGATATGGACAATGGGATGAAGGATAATCGTAACTATTTTCGTTTTAAGACCTCTGTTTGGGGCCAGGTGGATTTTGATAAAAATTTAAGTTTATTTGCCAAGTTGACCAATGAGTTTAAAGCCTATACTGAATTTGAAGGCTCAACCAGTTCAGTGCCGGATAAAAGCGCGACCAAAAAAGGATACCACTTTGATATCAATGAGGTGGTTTTTGACAACCTTTACACGGATGTGAATAATATCTTAAATTTTCCGGTTGATCTGCGCATAGGCCGCCAGGATTTTTTCGGACAATACGGCGAAGGCTTCCTGATCATGGATGGTACCCCGCAGGATTTTACGCGCACATTTTATTTTAATGCCGCTAAGGCCCGTTGGCGCGCTGATGAGAATAACAGCCTGGATTTTATCTACATCAATGACCCGCGGAGCGAAGAATTCCTGCCGGTGATCAACCGGAAAGAGTTCGTGCAGGTATCCAATCCTACGCTGGATAAAACCCCTCAGCCGCTTAATACCACCGATGAAGAGGGTTATGTTCTGTACTGGAAGAACAAGGCTGTAAAGAACCTGGCTTTAGAAGGTTATTATATCTATAAACGCGAAGGATGGAAGGGCGGCACGGGAATGCAGGGGGAGAAGGGTATTATTAACACCATGGGTTCTTTCGCCAAATATAATTTCTCCCCTTTTACCTTACGAACACAGCTGGCTTTCCAGCTCGGTAGTTACGGTAACCAGGACCGCCAGGCGCTGGGCGGATATCTATATTTAGACCGCGAATTTAAAAACGTTAAATACACCCCTAAGTTTTCTTTGGGGGCAATTTATCTTTCCGGAGACAAATTGGGCAGCAGTAAAAAAGGAGCCTGGGACCCCTTGTTTTCGCGTTATTACTGGATATCGGATATCTACTCTTGCAGCATTGCCAAAGACACGGGTAACAACATATCCGGATATTGGACTAACTTAGAGGTTTGGAATGCCGAGTTCTCTTTGTTCCCGACGAAGAAAAGCAAACTGACCTTACGTTATAACTTCCTGCGCGCTCCGGAAAAGGTTGCCTCTAACGCGGTTTGCTCAGGAAACGGCCAAGACAGGGGGCATCTGGGCCAGGCTAAGATCGAGTATACCTTGAGCAAAAATGTTACCACCTATTTGTTAGGCGAATATTTTATTCCCGGGAATTTCTATAAAGATCATGACCCTGCCGTGTTTGTCAGGGCGGATGTAACCATGAAATTCTAAAAAGTCAGCAGCCGTAATAGAGGCACCTTTAACAAAGCTTCCAGCACGATATTTATCGATTTTTTAGTCTTTCCGGACTTACGCTGGTTAAAGGCAATGGGGAATTCTTTAGCGCAGAGATTGCCTATTTTAAAAAACCGGTAGGTGAATTCCGCCTGGAAGACGAACCCTTTTGAAATAAATCTCTCCAATCCTATCTTTTCGAGGGCCTCCGCGCGAAAGCATTTAAAGCCCCCCAGGCAATCCGTAATTTTGAGGTTCAAAATAAATCGCGTGTAGAGGTTGGCTAAGATACTCAAAGCCGAAACGTTAGCGAGTTTACCGGGGGCAAGAAAACGCGATCCGATGGCCAGATCGCAGGTTTCGATCTCTTCTAAAAACCTGGGAATATATTTAGGGTCATGCGAAAAATCCGCGTCCATCTGGATGATGTAATCAGGCCCCATTTTTAACGCTTGCTTAAAACCAGCGATATAAGCCCTGCCTAACCCCTCTTTTCTTTCCCTGCGCAGGACAGTAACCCGGGGATTTTGTTTTGCCAATACATCCGCGATCTCCCCAGTCCCATCGGGAGAATTATCATCTACCAGCAGGATCTTTGCTCGCGGCTCAATTCTCAATATCTCTTCAGCCAAAGGCCGGATATTGTCCTTTTCATTATATGCGGGAATTACAATGATAAGGTTCATTTCAAGCGATAATTAAGCCCAGCATTATCCACCAGATCATTGAAACCTCCGGCAGGAAAAATGTAAAGTCGACAAGGTTATGCGTAAGGAAAATAGCCGCCGCGGTTATCAGGGCAAGGGTATAATTTTTATCATCGTTAAATTTCAATTTATTTAACCCCGATCTCAGGGACCTGAATACCAGCCAAAGATAAGCCGATATTCCCAGGATCCCCATTTCTGCCCATATTTGCAGATAGGAATTATGGGCATATCGGGCCTGGGCCAGGTTAAAGTTTCCTATGCCCACGCCGGTTAAAGGCCTGCTGCCGATTATCCTTAATGCCGCCCGCCAGTAATCCATCCTCATCAGCGTCGAAAATCCCGGCGCGGTGTGTGTTTTAAGGGTTATTGAACGGGAAATAAAAATGAGCCCGATCACTATTAATAGCCCAAAGAGGCCGAGCGCTGTTCTTCCTTTTGATTTGCCTTTAAGATTCATATAAATGACCAATCCCAAAAAGAGGCTTAAGATCGCGCCCAAAGATCCTGTAAGCACAAGGGCAAGAAAAATCGGCAGGATCAACCAAAACCCGTTTTTATTTATCAGGGCAAGCGGAGAGATCATGGCCAGGTACCCTCCCAAAGCATTTGGGGTTACAAAAGGAGAAAAAACCCTCCTTCGGCTTATGTAATCAAGGGCAAAGGGATAGGTTATGTTATTTTTAGCCATATAATCAGAAAGGTGGGCGAACCCGAAGAAATATTGATAAATAGCCAATAAGCTGATAATAAAGCCGGCTATGAAAATAGCCTGAACAACACCGTTCCTATCCTTTGGGCTCAAAGAGGAGGCAACGATGAATAACAGCAGGTAAGTTATGTAATCATAGAGGCCTGTCAAGCTGTTGAGTTTATTTATGGAAAAGATCAAGGAAACAGCCAGAGACAAGCAAAATGTGATTAAAGGGAGGCCCAGGTATTGGATATTCTTATATGGTTTATCCAGGGTGAGCGCCCATATGATCAAGAATAAGACTATGGAGTAAGAATAAAGGGAATTCAGATAAGGAAAGGCCAGGGAGGAGATAAAGGGGCGGATAAAAACCAAAGCTTGCAGTATAATGAGCATTATTAGGGCTTGCTTTGCCGCTTATCTTTGACGTAGTTGCTTTTCTCAAGGCTTTTGGCAGCCTTCTTTAGCTCCGCGCCGATCTCGCCGATCTGGGCCACATGCGTGATATCGCGCGTTTCATTTGAGACTATGCCGATAGATACCGATAATAGAGGGATCTTCTGGATCTCCCCCTTCCGGTCCCGCCCGACGATAAAACCGCTTTTCCTGTCCTCCTCATTATAAAAAGAAGGGGATATCTTATCAAAATCGCGGATTATCTTTGCGCAGATATTATCCGATGCCTCCGGAGTGGTCACTACCACAAAATCATCCCCTCCGATATGCCCGACGAAATCTTGGGGGGTGCCGTATTCTTTGGATGCCCCCAGCAATATGCGCGCGGTCTCCCTGATGACGGTATCACCGTGTTCAAATCCGTATTTGTCATTGTAGGCTTTGAATTTGTCCAGGTCCACATAACAGACCGCGTAGGTCTTTTTTCCCTCTATACGGCTGGAAAGTTCATTGAGGATAGCCACATTCCCCGGAAGGCGGGTAAGCGGGTTTGCCTCCAGGTCCCTTTTTGTGCGCCTTAAGACCATGCGTATCCTGGCCAGCAGTTCTTTTGGCTCAAAGGGTTTGACGATATAATCATCCGCTCCGGAATCAATGCCTTCGATCTTGTCGCTGACCTCGCCCTTGCCGGTTACCATAATTACCGGCAGGTACTGCAGCAACAGGTCCTTCTTGATCAGGTTACACAATTGCCTGCCGTCCATCTTGGGCATTTTGTAATCCAGAAGGACCAGGTCCAGGGGTTTGGCCCGGATGATCTTGAGTGATTCTTCTCCGTCTTTTGCTTCAATGGTTTCGTAATTCTCCTCGGATAGGGTGAGCTTTAATATATCCCGGATATCCGGGTCATCATCGGCGATAAGTATTTTTATTCCCATAGTTTTATTTAAGCGCAGTTGAGGGTAAAGCTGAAAGTCGAGCCTTCCCCTATCTTACTTTTTACCCAAATCTTTCCTCCGTGTGCCTCGATGATATGTTTAACCAGCGTAAGCCCAAGGCCTGTGCCTTTTACCTCCTGATTGATAGTATTATCCACGCGATAGAATTCTTCAAATATTTTTTCCTGGGCTTCCTCAGGGATCCCAAACCCGGTGTCCGTAATATCAACCTGGATTATTTTGTTCGAGCAAGCCGCCTTTACGCTGATCGCGCCCTTTTCAGGGGTGAACTTCAGGGCATTTCCGAGCAGGTTGATCAAAACCCTCTCGATCTGGCCGCGGTCAGCCATTATTTTTTTGCAGTCTGCCGGTATATTGATGCTGAAAGTGATATTTTTTGTTTTAAACTGCTCGGAAAGCATGTCCCCGACCTTCTCGGCTATGGGGCGAAGCTCCAGGGCTTCTATATTCATGTTGACTTTGCCGGATTCAATGCGCGCGATATCCAGCAGGTCATTTACCATATGCACCAGCTCGTCACTGTGGCGGTTGATCTTGGCGAGGCGCTCTTTGATCTCATCGGGGACCGCGCCTAATTTACCGGCCAGCAATATCGCGGCATAGCCTTTGATGGAGGTAAGCGGGGTCCTCAGCTCATGGGAAACACTTGAAATAAAATCACTTTTGCGCTTGCTTATGATCTTAACTTTATCTAGAGCTTCGGTAAGCTGACGGGTTCTCTCCTCGACCTTTATCTCCAGTTCCTGCTGGGACCTCCAGGTTTTTTCAAAGAGCCTGGCATTGTCCAGGGCCTGGCTGATCTGGTTGGCCAGTATGGTAATTATCTCCTGCTCACCTTCGGTTATGCGGGTTTCTATATTTTGCGTGCCCACGAATATAAAACCCTGATTTCCCTCCTGGGGAATGATCGGGCAGATAATGAATTCGTTCACCTGGAAAAGGCGGCAAATGTTATTCTTAGGCAGGAAACCCTCGGGGATGAACACGGAGGAGGCAGTTTTTCCGGCGCGCATTAAATCCAGGTAATAATCTTTATCCGAGTTAACCGTGTTTTTTATTTTCAACGATTCCCCTTCGCTGTAACCTATATTCAGGTACTGATGGAATTCCCTTGCCAGGCTGTTCCACAGGAAAGCCGATGATTTTTCAAAGCCAAGGTCCTCGAGGTATTCGTTACCTATCTTTTTGAAGATCTGGTTTTCCTCCAGGGTTGTGCTCATTTCCCGGGATAACTTCTGCAGGGTAGAAAGCCCGGCGATCTTTTTATCCAGCTCCTCCTGGGTTTTATTCAATTCTATATCCGTGCGGATGATCAGCTTGGCCTGTTCATCCATCTCTTCAAGAGAGGTATTCAGCCCGGCAGTACGCTTCTCCAGATCTTTTAACCGCTGCATCTTAAGGAGCAGGGCTATCCCCATGCCGGCGATAATCAAACAAATAATGAAGAATATGAAGTTCAACATTTTATTGGCCTCCTACAGCCAGGACATTTATGCTTTGGCTATGGCAGTAACTGCGTCCAAGATAATTTAGGGATTTAAGCGGGGCCTGTTCCCCGTAAGTATAGATGCCTATCAGCGGGGTTTCTTCGCCAAAAACCCCCTTGATTATTTCAAGCTCCTTTAGGCATTGCCTGCCCAAGAGGGAAAATCTTGAGGCGGAATCAAAGACCATCACAAACCTTGCCTTCTGACCCATAAGGTTCCTTTTGGCGTCTTCGCAGGATTCGGCCGCGGCTTGGAGGCAGGAGTCTTTGGTCCCGATCATCAACCTGATCTTGCTTTCCTGCGGAATATCCCCCTGGGTAACCAGGGAACCGTCATCTTTTATTGAGATTATGTTGCGCAGGAGGTATTCCCTCTCCCCCGGAAGGTATATTCCCATCGGGTAAAAGATGGATATGCGCCGCAGCTCCCTGGCCAGCTCCGGGGCATCCTTAGCCAGGTAATCTTCGTAAAGTTTTACTGCCGGCCGGCCGTCGATCTCCTTGATCACATTCCCGTGGGAATTAGTGACGCAGCGTATTTTCCCCAGGGGCTTCCATCCGTGTTTGATGCCGTGCCCGAAATTTATCCCTCCGCCGAAAAGTACTCCGCAGCAGGATTCCGTAAGCAGCTCCTTGTTGAAATACTG
>SCRK01000237.1 GCA_004298075.1 bacterium
CTGGCCCAGGCGGTAACTTATGTTTCCTGCGCCCCTAAATCAAACGCCAGCTACCTGTCAATTGAAAAGGCGACGCAGGATATTAAGGAGAACAAGGTTCAAGAGGTTCCAGATGATCTGAAAGATGCCAACTATAGCGGAGCGGAAACATTAGGGCATGGCATCGGATATAAATACGCGCATGATTACCCGGGGCATTTTGTAAAGCAGAAATACACGCGCAAGAAAGTGCGTTATTATGAACCCACTAACATAGGCTATGAAGCTAAGATCAAGGCACGGCTGGATAAACTTTCCGCAAAGCCTGACGCCAGGCAGAAGGATGGATTAGAATGATACTGGCAATGCAGATACTTGCGGTTTTAGGAACGGGAATGATCGTATACGCGGTCATCGCGATGTTTGTCAGCGGCGCATCCTCCGGCAGGGACAGGAAAAAGAAAGAGCCGAAAATCAGGGTCCCTGAAGAAGTGAATAAGGAGCAGAGGGCGCAGCGGCTGGAGAGCCACGCGCAGGGATTAGAAAACCAGCTGCTTCAAGTCAAGGCCGATTACGACAAAGATAAGGCCGGGTTTTTGCAGGCCAGGGAAAAGGAGGCCAAATTCTCGGATGAACTCAAACGCCGGGAGGAGTGGGTGGCCAAGGCCGAGGCAGAGCTGGCCAAGAAGAACGCGGAGAGCCTGGAGCTGAAAAATAAGTTTATTGCTAAGGAAGCGGAGCTTCAGGAGGGGTTTGCCAAGAATGTAGATCTGTCGCGGCAGCTCCGGGAATTGAAAACATCTTTAGAATCGCAAGATAAGGCGGTTAAGGACAAAGAAGAGCAGATCCAGATCCAAAAGCACCAGATCGAAAAACAGCTTAAGGATATTAAGGGGCATTTAGCTGCCATCGCCGAGTTTAATCGTAAAGAAAAGATCAGCGAGTGGGTGCCTAAAACGGAGTTCAATAAATTAAACGAGGAATATACAGAGCTGGAAAAAGAGCTGGAGGAAAAAGAGGCAAGGCTAAAAAGTTTTGCCGAGGAGATCAGCCATCTAAGGCAAGGGCTGCAAAAAAAAGGACCGCCTAGCCAAATAATCAAAGAAGAAACCGTTCCCATTCCTGCTCCTGCTCCGGAAAAAGCGCCTGAGGCGGTTGTAGAGCCGGAGATATCAGAAGAGCCCAAGCCTGATAAAGAGGCGGCGCGGGAGTCAGATAAAGCCGTACCTAAAAAGGAAGAACCTCAAGCAGAGCCGCGCACAAGTTTAGATAAGGTCAGGAATATCGGGATCATGGCGCATATTGACGCCGGAAAGACTACTACCACCGAGAGGATACTTTTCTATACCGGGCGTTCCTATAAGATCGGCGAGGTACATGACGGCGCGGCAACCATGGACTGGATGAAGCAGGAGCAGGAGCGCGGCATTACCATTACTGCCGCGGCTACAACCTGTTTTTGGAAGGAGCACCGGATTAATATCATTGATACCCCCGGCCATGTTGATTTCACCGTTGAGGTGGAAAGGTCGCTGCGCGTGCTTGACGGAGCGGTCGCGGTATTTTGCGCGGTAGGCGGGGTAGAGCCGCAGTCAGAGACGGTTTGGAGGCAATCCGACAAATACCACGTTCCCAAGGTCGCCTTTATCAATAAGATGGACCGCACGGGAGCGGATTTTTACAGCGTATTGAACGCGATCGAAAAAGATCTGAGCGCCTGCGCCGTCCCCCTGGAGATACCTATCGGAAGCGAGGATAAATTCCGCGGGGTCGTTGACCTGATCGAGATGAAGGCCTATATTTACAATGAGGAATCCCTGGGGAAGGAATTCAGCGTCGAGGATATCCCCGAGGAATTAAAAGAGCAGGCCAAAAATTACCGGCATATAATGGTTGAACGCGCGGTTTCCCTCAACGAAGAGCTTATGAAAAAATTCCTGGAGCAGGAGGATACGATCACCCAGGAGGAGTTGTATCGGGCTATCCGGGAAGGGACGGTAGCCAATAAAATGGTCCCGGTTATCTGCGGCGCGTCTTTTAAGAATAAGGGGGTGCAAAAACTTTTGGATACCATTATCGCTTTCCTGCCTTCTCCGTTAGATGTCCCGGCAGTCCAGGGCGATGATCCGAATGATCCGGATAAAAAACTGCAGCGCAAAGCCGATATCAATGAGCCTTTCAGCGGCCTGGCTTTTAAAGTGCAGGCTGATCAGCACATGGGAAAGCTGGTCTATGTGCGGGTATATTCGGGGAGGCTCTCCGCGGGCACTTATATTTTAAATACCACCAAAAATAAAAAAGAAAGAGTAAGCCGCATTGTGCAGATGCACGCCAACCAGCGGGAGAATATCGATTATGCTTTTGCCGGGGATATTGTGGCAGTCCCGGGTTTAACCAGCACTATAACCGGGGATACGCTTTGCGACCCGGATAACCCGATAATCCTGGAGGCGATAAAATTCCCTACCCCGGTGATCTCTTTAAGCATTGTCCCTAAGAGCCGCGCAGACCAGGATAAATTAGGCAAAGGACTGGCTAAGCTTACCGAGGAGGATCCTACCTTTAAGGTTGAGACCGACGAGGAAACCAAAGAGGTGATCCTTACCGGCATGGGTGAGCTGCATTTAGAGATCATCGTTGACCGGTTAAAAGAGGAGTTCGGGGTAGAAGCTATTGTCGGCCAGCCTAAGGTCGCCTACCGCGAGACGATCTTAAAACCGGCGTCAGCCGAGAGCAAATATATTAAACAGTCCGGTGGCCGCGGCCAGTATGGCCATGTAGTTTTAGAGCTTTCTCCGAATAAGCCGGGCGAGGGGCTGGATTTTATCGACAGCATTAAAGGCGGGGCGATCCCCCGGAACTTTATCCCGGCGGTGGAAAAGGGAGTGATCGAAGCCATGCAAAAAGGAGCTTATGGCGGCTACCCGGTTGTGGATGTGAAGGTAGAATTAGTGGATGGTTCATTTCATGAGGTGGACTCTTCGGAGATCGCATTTAAGATGGCGGCTATATTCGGCTTCAAAGAAGCCTTTTTAAAGGGCAGCCCGGTATTCTTAGAGCCGAGCATGAAGTTGGAGGTTTCAACTCCTGAGGAGTATTTGAACGGCTGCGTGGGCTATATCTGTTCGCATCGCGGCAAGATCCTGAATATTGATGCCAAGGCCAATCAAAAGGTCATTTCTGCCGAAGCTCCGCTGGCGGAGATGTTCGGTTATGCCACCAGCTTCCGCTCCCTCTCCAGCGGACGGGCAAATGCCACTATGGAGTTCGATAAATACACGCAGGTCCCTGGTGAAATCGCCCAGAAGATCCTGCAGGATAGGCAGAGGCAAAAAGAGGAGGAGGCTAAATAAGTTATGAAAAAAATATTTATAGGGATGTTGATCATTGGGCTTATGTTTTGCTATGGGAGGGTATTAGCTATGGACGGAGCGATCGTGGTTTTAGAGACTAATCAAGGGGACATCGAGATCAAATTGAAACCTGATGTCGCGCCAAAGGCCTGTGAAAATTTTACCAAATTGGCAGAAAAGGGATATTATGACGGTTTGATCTTTCACCGGGTGATCAAGGGTTTTATGATCCAGGGAGGAGACCCCACGGGAACCGGAATGGGCGGAGAGTCAATCTGGGGCAGGCCTTTTGAAGATGAGGTCACTCCGGCGGCTAAATTCGATGGCCCGGGAATTCTAGCCATGGCAAATTCAGGCCCAAATACCAATGGCAGCCAGTTTTTTATCACCACGGCAAAAACCCCATGGCTAAATATGCGCCATACCATATTTGGCGAAGTGGTTTCGGGGTTAGAGGTGGTGCAAAAGATCGAAAATACCCCGGTTAATGCCGAAGACCGGCCTATTACCGAGCAGAAGATCATCCGGGCGTATATAAAAGCCAAGCCCTAAAGTATCCTTATAAACAAAAAAGGCCCTGTTAGATCCAAGGCCTTTTTTGGAGGGGATAATCCTCGATGGCTTGCGCTATCCATTCCTCGCTTTTAGTTAACAAAAAAAGAGTAATCAAAGCATGCCATATGCCGGATAAAAATCAAGAGTATTTAATGACCTTTTAGAAAGCGCTTTCTTAAAATGCAAAAAATAGATTATCGCAAAGAATTAAATCCCGCGCAATTAAAGGCGGTGGAGTCTATCGACGGCCCGTACCTGGTGATCGCCGGAGCGGGAAGCGGCAAGACGCGGGTTTTAGTGCACCGGGTGGCCTACCTGGTTGAAAAAGGGGTCAAGCCCGAACAGATCCTCCTGCTCACCTTTACCCGCCGCGCATCCGAAGAGATGCTCCGCCGGGCGGCTTTGCTTTTGGATGAACGCTGCAAAAATGTTTCCGGAGGGACATTCCATTCTTTTGCCAACATGATTTTGAGAAAATACGCAAAACTTTTAGAGATCAGCAATAATTTTACCATTTTAGACCAATCCGACGCAGAGGATGCGGTGAATTTCGTGCGCGCAAAGTTAGGGTATCATAAATCCGAGAAACGTTTTCCGCGCAAACACGCCATATTAGAGGTGATCTCTAAAAGCGTGAATAAATCCAGCCAGATCAGCGATGTCCTGTATGATGAATACCCCCAGTTCATGGAGTTTGCCGAAGAGATCAAAAAGATCCGCGATGAATACAATAAATATAAGCGCCAGAAATCCCTTCTAGACTATGATGACCTCCTGGTTTTCCTGAAAAATCTGCTTAGTCATCATGAGGATGTGCGCGCGGGCCTTTGCGCCAAATATAAGTATATTATGGTTGACGAGTATCAGGATACCAATAAGCTTCAGGCGCATATCGCCTGCCTTTTGGCCGCCGATCATGCCAATATCATGGTCGTGGGTGACGATGCTCAAAGCATATATTCTTTCCGGGGGGCTAACTTCAAGAATATA
>SCRK01000238.1 GCA_004298075.1 bacterium
GGAAAGATCTCCAGGGGCGTAGCCCGTAATACATCCTCCGGCCCGATAACCCCAATGATGGTCCTTTGCGAGCCTTTTGAAAGATGAGGAGTCAGCCCCAATTGCTTAACCTTGTCAATTATGTGCTCTATCTGCGCTTGCGTTGCTTCCGGTTTTAAAACAATGATCATTTAACTTTTCTCCTTCAGCACTTTTCTTAAAACACGCACAAACCTTTCGTTCTCCTTTTGCGTGCCTATAGTTACGCGGATAAAATTCTTCAGTCCATACTGTTTCATATCCCGGACGATCACCCCGAATTTAAGCATGGACTTAAATACCTCTACCCCGTCTTTACCCGTGTCTATGAGGATAAAATTCGTCTCCGAAGGCAGGAATCCCAGCCCCATGGAAGAAAGCTGATCGTAGATAAAATTCTTTCCCTGAAGAGTGAGCCGCCGTGTTTTTTTAAGGAATTTTTTGTCTTCCATGGCAGCTAATCCGGCTGCCTGGGCCAGGATGTTGACGTTAAACGGCTGTCTTACCCGTTCTATGAAATGCACCAGTTCCGCGTTGGCTATCAAATAACCCAGCCGAAGCCCGGCCAGGCCATAGGCCTTGGAGAATGTTTTCAGGATAACCACATTTTTCTTGCGTTTAAAATAGCTTAAAGAATCGGGGTAATCATCGACATCGATGAAGGTGTCGTATGCCTCATCAAAAACAACCATAACATTTTCGGGGAGGCTGGATAAAAATTCCGCCACCTCATATTTAGTGACATAGGTGCCGGTAGGGTTATTGGGATTGGCGATAAAAATGAGTTTTGTTTTCTTGTCCACCAGTTTCAGTATTGCCCCCAGGTCGTATTTAAAATAACGCAATGGCGCCTTTTTGACCTTGCGATCATTGGCTGCGGAGACAATTTCATATTCCAAAAACGTCCCTTCAGAGGTAACGATGGATTCATCCGGCTCTACTAAAGTCTTGATCAATAGATCGATCAGCTCATCCGAACCGTTCCCCAACACGAAGTTTTCCGGTTCAAGCTTAAAATGCCTGGCCAGGCGTTTTTTTAAATAATAGCCCTGGGAATCCGGGTATCGGTTGATCCCTGAGAGGCACCTCTTCATCGCGATAACCGCCTTGGGAGAAGCTCCAAAAGGGTTTTCGTTTGAGGCCAGCTTGATCACCTGTTTTAACCCCAGCTGTCTTTTGGTCTCCTCTATAGGCTTACCGGCAATATAAGGCTTGATACCTAAAACATGCTTGCGCACTAAATCTTTCATACTTTAATTATTCTCCTATCGGGTAAGAACCCAGGATCTTCAGATAATTACATTTCTTTTCCAACTCACCCAAAGCCTTTTTAACCTTTTCATCGTTCTGGTGCCCTAAGATGTCGATAAAGAAATAATACTCCCAGGCTTTTTTCTTTGAAGGCCGGGATTCGATCTTGGTGAGATTGATCCCATATTTACGAAAAGGAAGGAGCATATCGTATAAAGCGCCTACCTTATCCTTTACCGAAAAGAACAACGATGTCTTGTCGTGCCCTGTCCTATCCACGCTAGCTGTACCTATTACGAAGAAACGGGTAATGTTATGCGCCGAATCCTCGATACCGCTTGCCAGGACTTTTAATCCATAAACTTTAGAGGCCAGGGTTGATGCGATGGCCGCACTGTTTGCGTCTTTTTTCGCCATCTCCGCCGCGCGGGTGGTGCTGGCAACATCTATAAGTTCGGCGCAAGGCAGGTTTTTCTGCAGCCAGTTCCGGCATTGTCCGAATACATAAGGATTGGAATAAATCCTGCGGATCTTCTCTTTCGAAGAGTTGGATAACAGGTTATGCGATACATCCAGGACGATCTGAGAGCAGATCTTCAGCTCCGAATCCACAAAAACGTCTAAAGTGTGGCTCACCGCCCCTTCGATCGAGTTCTCAACCGGCACCACCCCGTAATCAGCTTCTCTCCGTTCAACCTGCGTAAAAACATCGGCGATGGAATTACATCCGGAATAGTTGACCTGGGAGCCGAATCTTTTTAATGCCGCCAGGTTGGCAAAGCTTGCTTTGGGCCCAAGATAAGCAATGGTCAGGGACTTCTCCAGGGCCAGGCTTGCCGACATAACCTCCCGGTATATCGCCTCAAGCGCCCGCTTTTCCAAAGGGCCCTTATTTAATCCGGCGACCTTGCGTAAAACCTGGATCTCGCGCTCCGGCGAATAAACACTTTTGCCTTTATTGATCTTGATTTTTCCGATCTCCTTTGTTGCCTTGGCGCGTAAATTCAACAAGCTGATCAGCTTGGCGTCGAGGCTATCAATTTTTTTACGCAACTTGTCCAGGCTCATTTCCAACCTCCGCGTTTTCTTCGCTAATCGGTTCTATTTCGTTCTTTATCTGCGCCTCTTGCGCCAAAACATTGAAATCCTCGAACTTCGGCAGGTCATCCAAAGACTTTAAACCGAAATGCTCAAGGAACTGGCGCGTTGTACCGAAAACAAACGGCCTGCCGGGGATCTTTTTCCTTCCCGAGACGCGGATCAGGTTTTTATCAAGCAGGCTCTTCATTACCCCATCCACGTTAACGTTCCTCAAGGATTCGATCTCTGACTTGGTTAATGGCTGCTTATAAGCGATGATCGCCAGGCTTTCAAGAGCGGGTTTTGACAATTTATCCACCCCGCGGTCTTTATAAAGTTTTTTTAAAAACGGGGCAAAAGCAGAACAGGTGATCATCTGGAACCCGCCGGCTATCTCTGCTATGCGAAAACCCCGGTTCTCTGCCTCATATTCCTCTTTTAGCCCGTCAATAATTTTACGCAGCTGGCCTGATTCCGGATTGCCCAAAACCTTTTTAAGCTGCTCTAAGGTTACCGGCCTTTCTGAAGCGAAGATCAGGGCCTCTACCGCTGATTTTAAATTATTTTCTTCCATAGCTACCTTGAACGCCTTTGTTTATATACCAGATTAAGCAGCTCTTCGGTGCTGGTAACCCCTGCGTTTTCCTCAAGCACCTTTTTTAACATATTCAACGCTTCGGTACGCTTATACTCCAACTGCAATAAAACCTCAAGCGCCTCTTCGGAAATATCCTTAGGCATTGATTTGCCCTGGAGTTGGCGGTCCTGGATCAGGCCGAATTTACCTACCTTATTCTGCAGCTTGGCAACGATCTCCTTTGCCCTCTGTTCCCCTATTCCAGGCAAACCTTTCAAGAAACTTAAATCCCCCTCGTCAATCGCTTTGGCGATAAGGGAGATGGGTTTATTCAAGGCCTTAAGCGCGGCGCGCGGTCCGATGCCGGAAACCGTGATAAAAACCTCAAAGAAATCTTTTTCCACCTGGTTCAGGAATCCGATAAGTATAGGGATGCTCCTGGCCGGCTCGATCTGGTGATAGTGATAGGTTATAAGGTTGATCTTATTGTCCGGGCCGATGGATTCATCTATCCGCTGCATAACGCAGGCAGGGATAAAAACATCATAACTTAAACTGCCTGAATCCAGCACCAGAAAGTTGTTTCCTTTTTCCAGAACCCTGCCTGATATACGAGAGATCATATTTTTACCTTCGCGATATAACTGTGCGCTATAGCCAGCGCCAGGGCATCGGTAACATCCATATAACCGGGGAGATTTTTCAGCCCTAATGTGCCGGCAACCATCCTTTGCACCTGCGATTTGGAGGCCAACCCCTTGCCTACAATGGCTTTTTTTATGCGCGTAGCCGCGTATTCAAAAAACGGTATATTCTTTTCCGCCGCGGCCAGACAGATCACCCCTCTGGCCTGCCCTAAAACATACGAAGTAGCCGGGTGGCGGTAATGCGAATAGATCTTCTCAAGCACCAGGCAATCGGGCTTGGTATCTTCGATCAACTTGATCACCCCGCGGTATATTTTATCCAACCGCATTGGGGCAGGGTCTTTCGCCGAGGTTTTGATTATACCTGCCTCACACAAAGCTATAAGGCTTCCCTTTACCTGGATGACCCCGTAACCGGTGATACACAAAGCAGGGTCAAGGCCTAAAATGATCATTCCTCTGCGGCAACCTCATTCATGATCTCATCCGGGATATCGAAGTTGGCATAAACCTGCTGCACATCATCGTGCTCTTCCAGCGCCTCTATCAATTTCAAGAGCTGCCTGGCTTCATTTCCCGTCACCTTGATCGTAGAAGAAGGGATCATGGTCAATTCCGCATCCTCCCATTTGATCCCTTTATCCTGGAGCGCCTGCTTGACCTTCTCCAGGTCCTGGACCGAGGTAAAGATCTCATAGATGTTTTCATCATGCTTCATATCTTCGGCCCCGGCATCAAGGACAATATTCATCAATTCATCTTCTTTGATCTTATCCTTTGTCACGGTGATATAGCCTTTTTGGGTGAACATCCAGCTGACCGAACCTGCTCCGGCCATATTCCCGCCTTTTTTTGACATAATATTGCGCAGCTCGGCGGTGGTGCGGTTTTTATTATCGGTGAGCGAATCAGCCAGGATCGCAACACCTCCCGGGCCATAGGCCTCATACATAACCGCCTCGTAAATTACCCCGGGGAGTTCTCCCGTGCCCCGTTTGATCGCCATCTTCACGTTATCTGAAGGCATATTCGCTTCCTTTGCCTTCTGCATTACCGCCCGCAGCCGCGGATTAGTATCCGGGTTGCCGCCTCCGTCGCGGGCGATCACCGTAAGCTCCTTGATGATCTTAGTGTAGGTTGCCCCTTTTTTGGCGTCGGCAATGCCCTTCTTTCCTTTGTTTGTTTTCCATTTTGAATGACCTGACATGACTTCCTCCTGTTGGATTTTATTTCTTTATTAAATAAAGCAGGCAGAATAAGCCGGGTTCTGTCTTGGTGTGATTATCCACACCGGTTAGTGGCTATTCCTCTCAATTCCCGCGTTGCCGCGAGAACTTTAGCAGCTTACCCTCCCGCCCTTTCCCGAAATCACTTTCGGGATTTTCAAGCGGATAGCCCTTAATCTACAATGAAGTAGAGTGGGCGGGACTTTTGTGCTTTGCTCCGCGTAGAGATTGCCGCGTTTCATCTCAGGGTTTTCGCCCTTACTCGTCTCTGTGGCTCTGATCCGTCCGCCGATGTTTTGTGGCGGAGATGGGGATTACCCATTACGTTATCCTCTGGAGCCCGGACTTTCCTCCCGCCATTTATTCAATGACGGGCAGCCACATTCTGCCTGCTTATTGTCAAAGGATCTTTCAGTGTTTTCTTAACCGCTTCATTAGCCAGCTTATCCGCTCCGCGATTTTCCTCCCGCGGGATATGGTTGACCAGAACTTTTTCGAATCCGGTCAAAAGCCGTGTTGCCCGGTTGTATAAATTTAATATCCCCGCCTGCCTTACCTTGTAAACCTTGTTTAACTGCCTGGCCAAAAGCTGGCTGTCGGTATTGATCTTTAAAGTTTTGGCTTTTAGCAGGAGCGCTTCCTCAAGGGCATATATAAGGGCGGTGTATTCGGCGACATTGTTGGTAGCTTGACCGATATAGTTTGAAATATTTCTTATTGCCCTGCCTTCGCTGCAGATCACCACCCCTATCCCGCTGTGCCCGGGATTGCCCTTTGACGCGCCGTCAATATAGATATCTAAATGGCTCATTCCTTAATATAAAGGATACGGTTGCAGACTTCACAGGTGATAATGGCGTCATACATCTTGATCAGGTTGATCACCTGTGGAGGAACATTCATATTGCAGCCGGAGCAGGAATTATCTTTGACGCTGACGATCGCCAGGCCGTCGCGGCTGCGCAATATCCTCTCATACAAAGAACTCACCTTGGGGTCTATCCCGGGGATAAGTTGCTTACGCTGCGCCTGCAGCACTCCAAGCCGGTCGTCGATCTCCTTGAGGCGCGATTCAACCTTTTTCTTTTGTTCGTTAAATACCTTCTCCTCTTCCTTGATCTTTATGTTCTCCTGCTCGATCTCCTTCTTTACCTTATCGGTTTCTTCAAAGAGCATAAGGATCTTTTCTTCAACCAGGCCTCCGTCTGCCTTGGCATCCTGGATCTGCTGAAGCATGGTCTGGTATTCTTTATTGGTTTTAAGAGAAAAAAGCTGGCCCTGAAGTTTTTTGGCCGCCTCTTCTTTAGAACCCAGCTCCAATTCTTTATCCTTGCGCTGTTTCTGAAGGTCTAATGACTTTTTCTCAAGGGCTGCTAGGTTCTGCTTTTTTGCCTCAAAAGACGCCTCAATAGCCTTGATCTCCAGCGGCTTAGCCTCTTTTTCGTTGTTCAAGGCATAAATCTCGCTGTCCAGTTCCTGCAAGCCCACCAGGCCGATTATCTGCGTCTTAAGATCAGCTGCAGCCAAGTTTTCTCCCTTTATAATTTTTAATTGGGCGATAGAGGATTCGGACCTCTGACCTCCACAATGTGAATGTGGCGCTCTAACCAACTGAGCCAATCGCCCTTAAAATTCAATAAACTGGGCCCAGAAGGGTTCGGACCTCCGACCAGTCGCTAGCGCTCCCCAAAGGGGCTCTGCCCCTATGGCGTTCGCTCCGCTCACTGTTACCCCGAAAGCGTGGGGAAAATTTTTCCCCACACCCCTTTTTGGTCGTCGGCCACACACTATACTAGGCCACCACTTCTTTAATTTTAAACTGGGCCCAGAAGGGTTCGGACCTCCGACCAAGTGATTATGAGTCACCTGCTCTACCACTGAGCTATGGGCCCTCAAGGTCAATGCTATATATTACTATTTATGGGTGTTTTTGGCAAGATAATATTTGGGATTTGTCACTTACCATTTAAAAGTGAACTGTTTTAAAGCCGATTTACCATTTAAAAGTGAACACCTAAAATTATGGCATACTTTATCCAAAAAGAAAGGAGTAAAGTATGGCCAAACATATCC
>SCRK01000239.1 GCA_004298075.1 bacterium
ATTCCTCGATTACATTTTCCGGTTCCCTGGGCCTCCACTGTTTCCCGGAGATGACTCCCACACAGCAAAATATGCAGCCATAGGGACAGCCCCTGCTGGTCAATAATGGATACCTGAGGTTCAGGAAATCGATATTCATTATGCACTCAAGACGGGGGAAAGTTAACCGCGATAGACCGCTGCCAAAAGATACGGCGTTACAAACTAAGTTATTGTCCCGGTAATAGCATAAACCGCTGATACCGCTGATATCCCCCTTATCCATTAATCTGGATACCAACTCCCCGAAGCAAACCTCCCCCTCTCCGGCAATGCCGAAATCAAAGAATCGGTTTTCTTTAAGAAATTCCCCGGCGCTCAAAGTAATATGCGGCCCGCCCGCCACATAGATGATCCCGGGAAAAACCTCTTTTAAGCCCGCCGCTATTCTCGCGCAGGTTTTAGCAGTAGCCGTCTTTACGGATATGCCTATGATCCCCGGATCAAAATTACTGACTACCTCCTCCAGGGAACCCTGAGAGTAAGAATTATTATTCATATCCAGTATTTTTACCTCGGCATTCTTTAAAGGGAGCGCGCCGGCTAAATAACAAAGTCCTAAATTTATGCTGTGTTTCTGCCAGCCCGGAGGGTCGATCAGTAAAACTTTCATAAAATTAATCCGTGTAATAGGTGTGCCGGGTTTTCGCGGCACTTAATAGGGCCATAAGCTTGGCCTTCCTATTCCCGTTATAGCCTGACGGCCGGTTGCGTGAAGCTAAAACCAAGGTTACATCGAACCGCTTTAACCAAAATATTAATATAAATTTCATTATCGCCGCCAAGAAAAATACATTCTTTTCCGGTTGATAAATTTTACTTATAAACGCATTCTTTGATAACTGGTGATAATCTCCAGGTAATAAATTAGCGAATAAATGTATTGAGCCATTTGGGTACTTTTGCTTAATGGCTTTTATTACCGATTCCGCCTCTTTTACGCGAATACTCTGAGGCTTAATAATAAGAAAGGTCATTGGTTTTTCAAGCCTGATTATCCCGTCTAAATCGCTTTGGAGAAGAGTCAATTCGTATTTTAATTTCTGCAGCTCGGCACTTAGGGAGGCTTCCTGCCTTACCAGGAGCTCATCTTTTGTCTTAAGCTGGGCATGCAAGTGCTGCAGTTGAATGTGATCCCGCGCAAGCTTCCCGAAGGAATCTTCTTTTTCCCTAAGAAGGCTATCCTTGGATTCCAGCTGCTCAAGCAAAAGGCATTTTTCTAAATTGGAGATTTTCTTTAAACCCGAAAATATGCTATTTAAAGCGGGCAGGATATTCTCTTTGTCGTTGTATTCTATGATTTTTGAGAATACAGCCGGTAGAAGATCAAATATATTTTTTTGTTTTACTGTGTCATACCCCGAAAAATATCCTTTCCCGTATAAGGCGTCTCCTAATTTATCCAGGTAATGTTTGGCAAGCAGCAACAACCTGTTCCTTTCGGAAAAATACATGACCATCTCCGGACTGCTGGTGCCCCGGAAGTCATGATAGGCTAAAGCTCTAGGTACATACATGATCTTCCATTTTTTTTTGGCGCATCTCATGCACATATCAACATCTTCCAAATACATAATAAAATCTTCGTCAAATAACCCCACCTCTTTAAGGCAGTCTTTTCTAAACAATATAGCGGCCCCGCAAAGACTGGAAACTTCCTCGCCACTGTCATACTGGCCTGTGTCTTTTTGCTTAAACCCGCGATCCCCCCAGTAATAATCCGGGTACTCCTCATGACCGGTGCTTTGGATCTTATGGTCATTAAAAAATAACTTCCCCCCCGCTGCGCCGGCGCGCCTGTCTGTGCGCATAGTTTTGACCAGTTCGCTTAACCATTCTCTATCCACCCGGACATCATTATTAACAAAGGCGATAAATTCACCTTTGGAATTATTGATCCCTAAATTATTGGCCCGGGCATAATTATTGACATCGTTCTTTAAGATCGCGACTTCCGGAAAATTATCTTTGACAAAACTTATGGATTCATCAACGGAGCAATTGTCAACCATGATGATTTCAACCCTGTTCTCGGGATAGTCTAGATTCCTTAAGGCCTCTATGCAGCTCTTAAGATAGCGCGCGCCGTTATAATTTACGGTAATAATAGTCACGAATGGAAGTTCTTCCTTCATTTTATTTCGGCATGCTCCAAGTCCATCTATGTTCCAAATAAATCGTCCCGTGATCCTGTCGGTTAAATACCATCCGGAAGGAACAGAGGCCGTGATGGCAAATAATAAACTCCCTCCGGCGGTCGTCCCAAACTCCCGCCGCAATCTTATAGCCCCCGGGCAGCAGCGACAAACTGGGGAAACGCATAGAAAAGCTTTCCCCCTTTCTAAATTTCTTATAAATACCCTGGCAATAGATGCCGTCATCCCGATAGATACCGACCCATAGGTAAAAATGCTTGTGCGGCAGCGTGGCAGAGCTAAAGTTAACAGTGATATTTGCCGGCAAGTTGGTAAAAAGAATACCGGTTTCTTTATTATACGCGTCAAATATTTTTACGGATTCGATCTTTATGCCCTCGTAAACAACGGCACTGCCGCATTGTTTACTCAAAAGAGAACTTCCGAGCGCTTCTTCCGCTTCAGGTAAGTTTATTCTGCCGGAAAAACTTCCCGGCTGGAATCTATATGGGATATCCAAAAGCCAGTTTTTCTTTATGCAGGGGCCATTAACCGTCAGCGGATAATACCCGCTGCGGTAATTAAATGCAACGGTTTCATTCCTGTCCCAGACAGCCACTGAAACTCTATATTCTCCCGGGGCCAACAATACTTTATAAAAGACTAACGCGAACCACGCTTTACCGGGTTTTAATTCAGGGATATCATGGCCGTCAAAAACAGTGTTGGGACCAAAACAATACACCCCATCCTCTCTGAATATGGCAATGCCAAAATGGGGATTCTTGACAGCATTGAGGACGTTAATACGCAC
>SCRK01000240.1 GCA_004298075.1 bacterium
TAAATGTTCTTTTTGGTCATTAAGCGCCGCTTCTTCAAGTTTAACTTTAGCTTCTTTCTTAAGCCGGGCTACCTCACCAATGGTCTTAGCCAGCATATGCTGGTATTCAATACCGGCGGGAACCACGCTGGCATTTACCATTTCATTCAGTGTGTTTGCCTCTATTTCCAGGACGAGGTTGTAGGTATGAATCCAGATATGGTAACGCGAAAGTAATTCTTCTTTGGTAAGCACCTTGTACTTCTCAAACAGGGCAATATTTTTCTGTTCGGTCAATGCCTCCAGCGCTTCTATGGTAGAGGCAACATTAGGCAAGGAGCGCTTCTTTGCCTCTTTCAGCCATTCTTCAGCGTAGTTATTGCCTTCAAAACGCACCTTTTTGGTATCTTTGACTACTTCGGAAACTACGCTCAAGACCGCCGCGTTAAAATCTTTCCCGCTGCCTTGAGCCTTCTTGATCTTTTCCGCCATGTAATCAAGGCTGTCGGCGATGATCGTGTTGATCACGGTTATCGGCGTAGAAATATTCTGCGAGGAACCTACCGCGCGGAACTCAAATTTCATCCCGGTAAAAGCAAACGGAGAGGTACGGTTTCTATCGGTAGTATCCTTATTGAATTGCGGCAAGCGGGCCACCCCTAGATCAATTACATCATGCTTTGAAACGCTGGATTTAGCTCCCTTCTCCAGGGTGTCTAAAATCTGGGTCAGCTGCTCCCCTAAAAATACGCTGATGATCGCCGGCGGGGCTTCATTAGCGCCTAAGCGATGCTCATTGCCTGCCATGGCAACGCTGGCGCGTAAAAGATCGGCGTGATAATACACCGCGCGTAACACTGCCGCCAGCACTGTTAAAAATTGCAGGTTGTCTTCGGGGGTCTCTCCGGGATTAAGCAGGTTGTTTCCTTTATTGTCGGCCAAAGACCAGTTAAGGTGCTTTCCGCTGCCGTTAATTCCGGCAAAAGGCTTTTCGTGCAAAAGGCAAACCAGGTTATGCCTTAAGGCGACCTTTTTCATTAAATCCATCAAAAGCTGGTTGTGATCAGCGGCCAGGTTTGATTCTTCGAAGATCGGCGCGAATTCATACTGGTGCGGCGCGACTTCGTTGTGGCGGGTAGTCACGGGTATGCCGATCTTATATGCTTCCTCGGCAACTTCATACATAAAATTAAGCACCCGCTCTTTGATGGTTCCGAAATACTGGTCCTCAAGCTGCTGGCCTTTAGGCGAAGGCGCGCCTACCAGCGTGCGGCCGGCCATGATCAAATCCTGCCTGAGGTTATAATAGTTCTTATCAATAAGGAAATACTCCTGCTCCGGGCCGCAGGTAGAATACACTTTTTTGATGTCCTTATGTCCGAAGAGCTTTAAGAGATTCACAGCTGCCTTGCTTAACGCCTCATCAGAACGCAGTAGAGGAAGTTTCTGATCTAAGGCGTCGCCGTGATAAGAGATAAAAATCGTAGGGATACAGAGAGTTTTACCGAGCTTGCTTTCCATAATGAAAGCGGGGCTGGAAGGATCCCAAGCAGTATATCCGCGGGCTTCAAATGTGGCGCGGATACCGCCTGAAGGGAAGCTTGAGGCATCGGGTTCACCCTGGATTAGCTTGTTACCTGAAAACTTTTCCATGACTTTGCCTGGCCCGGTTATGGAGATAAAGCTGTCGTGTTTTTCCGCGGTCAAGCCGGTCATCGGCTGGAACCAGTGGGTATAATAGGTTGCTCCCTTTGCCATTGCCCAATCCTTCATAGCGCCGGCAATTTCATTTGCCTGCTCTAAGGTAATGGTCTTGCCTTCGTTCATCCAGAGCTTAAAGGCCTCAAAGGTCTCTTTGGAAATATGCTTCTGCATAGTTTCCGGGTTAAAGGTATTCTCTCCGAAATAGCTGGAGACCTTTTTCGGCTGCTCAACCTTCTCCAAATCCACGCTCTTGATCTTTACCAAAAGTTCCTGCCTTATACCCATTTTCATTCCCCCTTTATCCACAAGGATAACACCCGCGCAAATCCAATAAGCGCGGGGTGCCTTAATTGGTTAGCTTGTTGAAAACTTGTATATTATCCCCAAAAATCACCCTTATTGCAACAAGAATTTTGCTTCCGCAGGCCCTTATGGGCAACAAAAAAGCGCTCTGGCCGGGAAATTCCTATTGCCGGACATGAACGCCTCTGTTCTCTAGATATACAAGTAAAAATATTGCTTCCTTGGTAACCATTTTAGCTTTATCCGATAGCCGATGAGCCCCGCTCTTCGGTGCGGATACGCACGCATTCCTTCATATCCAGAACGAAGATCTTACCGTCTCCTGTCTCCCCGGTTTTTGCCCCTTTGATGATCGCCTTGATCGTCGGCTCAAGGTAATTGTCATTTACAGCGATCTCAAGGCGGATCTTTCTTAAGAGGTTGCCTGTTTCTTTTACCCCGCGGTAAACCTCGGT
>SCRK01000241.1 GCA_004298075.1 bacterium
TGGTTTTCTGGGCAGCGCCATAAAGAAAAATATGCATAAGTCAATGCCGCGCCAAGGGAGGATCCTTTTGGCAAACTTGCCATGGCAGAGGGATGGTATGTGGGGGGTCAGGGCCGGTTCACGCTGGCCGCACATAAAAAATGAATCTGAAAAAGATTATTTGCCTTTCCCATTCTTTTTGGCCTATGCCGCGGCGTTATTAAAGAAACATTCCATAGAAGCCGACCTGATAGACGCGATCGCCGACCAAATACCCGAAAATAAATTTTTGGAAATAATTTCGGAAAATAATTATGGTTATCTGGTAGCCGAGACCTCGATCCCTTCATTCGCCGAAGATTTGATGTTATTGGAGAGGATATCCGATCTGGGGGTAAAGATAATCCTCTGCGGGCCGAATTACGAGATTTATGATCCCCAATTTATGGAAAGATATCCTTTTATTGATTTTGTCCTTTATGGTGAATATGAGTTCAGCTTGCTGGAATTAATCCAGAATTTACTGAAGAAAAATGATCTAGCGGAAGTTAAGGGATTGATCTATAGGGATGGGGATAGGGTCATAAAAACGCCAAAGAGGGCTGCCTTTGATATCAATCTCCTTCCCTGGCCGCACAGGGAAGGTTTGTCCATATACAAATATCTAGATGCCCCGGGAGGAATGTTGACCCCTAATGTCCAAATGCTGGCCAGCCGCGGCTGCCCTTTCGGCTGTCAATTCTGCCTTTGGCCGCAGGTTATTTACCAGGGGCGCCATTACCGCGTAAGGGACGTTGTTGATGTTGCCGATGAAATGGAATACCTGGTAAAAGAAATGGGTTTTAAATCGGTATATTTTGACGACGACACTTTTAATATCGGAAAAGAAAGGATCCTGGAATTTTGCGGAGAAATAAGAAAGAGAGGCTTAGACAAAGTCCAATGGGGGATAATGGCGCGGCCGGACCTGATGGATGAGGAATTATTGAGGAATCTTAAAGGCGCGGGCCTCTATTCCGTAAAGTACGGCGTCGAATCAGCGGCGCAGAAGCTGGTAGACAGCATAGATAAGGGTATGGACCTGAAGAAGGCGGAGAGAATGATCAGGCTTACGAAGAAGCTGGGCATAAAACCTCATCTTACTTTTGCCTTTGGCCTTCCCGGAGAAACTAAAGAGACGATTGAACAAACAATCCGCTGGGCCAAGAAACTGGATCCTTTTTCGGTGCAGTTTTCAATAGCCACCCCTTTCCCCGGCACAAAATATTATGACGTTTTAAAGGAAAAGGGCTTAATTGTATCCAACGACCATTCTTCTTATGACGGCAACCTCAAGTGCGTGGTTAAAACTCAAACTCTAGAACCGTCAGATCTAGAAAATTACAAGCAGCGCGCTTATAATATCTGGTTCGAGCACATAAGGAAGAAAAGAGGGTTCCTGGGGGATGTGAAAAGGTTCTTTTATTACGCTAATTCTAAAGGTTTTACTTTTGCCAGGGCTAAGGCGCTGGATTATCTTAGATTCGTTTTGTTCAAGAAGAATAAATTGCTTAAGGGGGTAGATTTTAAAACCCTCCGGAAGAGTAAGATCGCTGCCGGATTGAAAAAACTGAAAAACTCCTGGCCCTCCGATATATTGTTTATTCAATGCCCGCCATGGGATGCGGCAATGCCTCCGCTGGGGATCGCCTATCTATCCAGTAACTTAAGGAAGGCCGGATATAAGACATCGGTTTTGGACCTGAATATCATGCTCTATAATTCCGTGGAACAAGTTTCTGAATTTTTATGGGATCAAAAGAGCTCCGATTTATGGAACGACGCGGAGGCATTCAAGGATACCTGGAGGCGCCTTAAGGAAGCTACCGAGAATATTATCGGCATGGCATTCAAAGAAAGGAAGTATAGATATATCGCTCTTTCATCCAGTTTCACCGGGGTTAATTTTTGCAAGGAGTTGATCAGCATCATCAGAGA
>SCRK01000242.1 GCA_004298075.1 bacterium
TCGTCATGATCATAATTTCCTGGCTATCTTCTCTATGTCGTGGGCTTCGATGATATCCCCTTCTATAAGCTGGTCAAATCCGGCGATGCTCATCCCGCATTCAAAGCCCTCGGCGACTTCGCGCACATCATCCTTAAAACGCTTCAAACTTGAGAGCTTGCCCTCAAAAGCAACCTCACCGTTACGCACCAGGGTTATAAGGCTGTTACGGTTGAACTTGCCCTTGGTCACAAAACATCCCGCGATTACCCCTGACCTGGACAATTTAAAGACCTTCCTGACCTCAGCCCTGCCTAGAAATACCTTCTTGAGCTTCGGCTCAAGCATACCCTCTACCGCGGCCTTGATATCATTGGCCAATTCATAAATAATATTGTATATCTTTACATCAATGCCTTCCTTGGAGACCAGCTCCTTGGCCAGGTCATCGGCGCTGACATTAAATCCCAGGATCAGCGCGTCGCTGGCTACCGCCAGGATCACATCCGAAGTATTGATATTGCCCACCCCGGAATGGATTATATCTATCTTTATCTCTGAAACATTCAATTTGTCCAATGTATCTTTGATCGCCTCAAGGGAACCCTGGACATCCGCCTTGATAATTAACTTAAGCTCTTTGATCTTCCCGGCGAGGATCTGGGCGTGCAGCTCTTCAAGGTTGACGCGCTTTACGGTCTTTACCTGCTGCAATCTATTCTTCTCCGCGCGCGCCTCTGCGAGGTCTTTTGCCTGCTTCTCATCTTCGATAACAAAAAATTGATCCCCCGCGTCCGGGATCCCGCTGATCCCCAGGATCTCCGCCGGAGAAGCTGGGCCGGCGAATGTTACCGCTTGAGCCCGGTCATTAAGCATGGCCCGGATTTTGCCGTAAAAATTACCCACGATTATGTTTTGGTTAAGGTGCAATGTGCCGTTCTGCACAAGCAAGGTAGCTACCGGGCCTCTGCCCTTAGCCATCTTTGCCTCTACGACGACCCCGTTTGCCGGGCGATCGGGATTTGCTTTCAACTCCATTACCTCAGCCTGGAGAAGTATCATTTCCAGTAAATTGTCTATGCCCGCGCCGGTCTTGGCGGATACGGGGACGGTAATGGTCTTACCTCCCCAGTCTTCGGCGGTCAGGCCTACGCCGGAGAGCTGTTTCTTGACCATATCAATATCAGCCTGCGGCTTATCTATTTTGTTTATGGCAACGATAATGGAAACCCCGGCAGCCCTGGCATGGTCAATGGCCTCCTGGGTCTGCGGCATGATCCCGTCATCGGCGGCAACTACCAGGACTACGATATCCGTGATACTGGCTCCTCTGGCGCGCATAGCGGTAAAGGCCTCATGGCCAGGCGTATCCAGAAAAGTGATCTCCCCCTCGGGAAGGATAACCCGGTAGGCGCCGATATGCTGGGTGATCCCGCCGTGTTCCCCTTCGGCAACCTTGGTTTTACGTATAGCATCAAGCAGGGAGGTCTTGCCGTGGTCAACATGGCCCATGAAAGTAACTATCGGCGGCCTGGGCTTAAGCTTGTCAGAACTGTCTTTTTCTTTGTGCTGCTGCAAGGCTATCTCTTCGGCGTCCGGGGCTTTTTTGATCGCGCAATTATATTTCAGGCACAATTTACCGGCTGCTGCTTCATCCAGGGACTGGTTGATCCCTGCCATGATCCCCATACCCATAAGATGCTTTATAATTACCGAGGGTTTCTCCTGTAATTTTATCGCCAGGTCCTTGACCGTGATCGGAAGCGTAAG
>SCRK01000243.1 GCA_004298075.1 bacterium
AACAAAAACCCTCCATAGAATATGTTTTTCTTGGTGGACAAATATGCCAATATTGAACCCAGGATCGGCGTTAAACAGGGTGAAACCATTAATCCCGAAACAAGGCCCAATAACAGCGCCGAGAAATAGTTTCCTTTTTCCCGCAGGTGCGGCTTTAAGTTCAAAGTAATGCTGAAATTAAACACATCGAACATGGAAAGCCCGAACACCAAAATAAGTATTCCGGCGATAAGATTAACTAAGGGGCTCGAGCTGAACTTCCCGAAAATGCTGCCGGTTAATACCGCGAGGATCCCCAGGAATGAATAGGTAATGGCTATTCCCGTAACATAAAATAGGCTTAAGAGAAAACCTTTTGCTTTTGAGTCCTGGGTATTGCCGACGATGTATCCTACGCTGATCGGGATAAGCGGATAAACGCAAGGGGTCAGACTGGCCAGGAACCCCGCGCCAAAAGCAATGATAAAATCAAACTGGCTACCTGATAGATGCATCGATCCACCTTAAGTAAGGCTTGTATCCGGCAATTACCGGAAGGGCGATTATCTCCGGGACTTCATAACTGTGCAGGGATTTTACTAACCCGGCCAGGCGCGTGAATTTCGCCCTTGTTGACTTGATAACGAGCAAGAACTCTTTGGATCTCTGGAGCTTGCCTTCCCAGAAAAATATGGAATCAACCTTATCAATGATATTGACGCAGGCGGCTAATTTTTCCCTGACCAGCTCCGAGGAGATTTTTCGCGCCTCCCTCCTGCTGCTTGCGGTAACAAATATAACTACATGCATCTCTTAAGCCGGCCTCCGCTTCGCTTGATTATACCACAATTCCCCTTAACCTTCATGGACCTTGATCGACCTGATCCTGCCTATCTGCGAACAAAGGTCAAAAACTAAGGTGGGGTCCTCTGTGATCATATTTACTTTATACTCGCAGTTTGCCCCCTCCTCCCGGCATTGATGGACAGTCAGGCCGCTTCCAAACTCCTCAAGGGAGCTTTTGATTATCTTTGGGGAGCTCTCCTTTGAATGTAAAATAAATTCCAGGGTATATTTGGTGATCATCTAAGCATTATTACCGAAATCATCCTGCCGGCTGATCCGGCTTCTTTGCGGAAAGAAAAAAAATCCTTATTTCCGCAAAATGTGCATAATTCAGGGTCAAATATATTTTCTTCTTTGACCCCGCCGGCTTTTAGTTGTTCCCGGTTTATCAGAGCGATATCCATGAAAATACGCCCTTCCCGGTTAACCAGGCCAAAGGGGAAATTGCTTTTAAAATCCTTATCCAGTTCAAAGCAACAAGAACGGATGGAAGGGCCAAACCCAACCAAAAGCTCATCCGGCTTGCTTGCGAATCTCTCCCGCATAACCCTGACCCCTTCCGCGGCGATATTCTTCTCGGTCCCCCGCCAGCCGGCATGCAGGATAGCTATGGCAGGCCTGGCAGGCTCATAAATAAAGATCGACAGGCAATCGGCGGTCAATATGGCTATCGGGATATTTTTCTTATCGCTGATAAATCCGTCGGTATCGCTGATGGAGCTGTCATAGTTTAAGGCTCCGCTGCCTTTCTTTTCTTCGGTTATGTATTCAATATTCTTCCCGTGCACCTGCTTGGCGCAGACAAGAGAGAGATAATCAATACCAATTGAGGAAAGGAATTTTTTCCGGTTTTCCAGGGAATCCCGGGTATCCCCGTAAGATAAAGACATATTCCCGTTTCGGCGAGTGCTGAAAGCCGCAACCACGTTTTTTAAGCCGAATTTTTCCAGAGGATTATGGATTTTCATCTATCTCCACCAGTTTGACCCGCGAGTTCTGGCCGCTCTTTATCCTTATTTGATATTTTTTTACCCTAAAATGCCCGCTTAACAGATCAATGAGCTGCTCATTAGCCATGCCTTCCTGCGCCGGCTTAGTAAGATTCACTTTTAGATTATTTCCCTCCTGCTGGATGCGGTTACGGCTTGAGCGCGCGGTGACGCGGACATTAAAGATCATCGGCTGGCCTTATTTAGATTCAAGCTGCCTGGTATCCTGGATATCTACAAGACGGCCGCTTACCTTATCCAGGCGCTTTTGAGCGTCGGCATATTTAGTATTGGCGTTAAGCAGGTGGTTTCCCAGGATGTTAAAATCCTCCTTGAGCTTGTCTGTTTCTACGGAAAGCCCGCCCAGGCTCTTGAGGATCAACTTAGCGTTCTCCTCAACTTTCAGGCCCCGCAGGCCAAGACAGATCACCTGCAGATAAGCGTAAAAAGTATTCGGGGAAACAGGGATGACCTTCTTGGACATACTGTAGGAAAAAATATCCTCTTTGATGATCACCTCGTAATAGACATTCTCCGCCGGGATATACATCAGGGCGAAATCATAGGTGTTCTCCGCCGGTAAAATGTATTTCGCGGAGATCTCATTGATGCGGTTTTTTACATCCTGGATGAATTTTTTGCGGAATATTTCTTTTAGCGGTTCATCGCCTGCCTCCATCATCCTCTGGAAATTCTCCAAGCTGAACTTCGCGTCAACCGGGACCAGGCGCTCCCCCAGGCGGATAACCGCGTCAACGGCATCGGCGCTTTTAAAACGGTATTGCGTCTGGTAATGCTCCTTAGGCAAAACCTGGGAGAGCAGATTCTCCAATAAGGTCTCCCCCATTGCCCCGCGGAACTTCGGAGCGCGCAGGAGCTCCTGGAGGCTGGTGATATCCTTGCTTATGGAAATGATCTGCTTATTGGTCTCTTCTAATTTACCCAACTGCTCCCTTACATTACCGAAAGCGGAGGTGGCGCTGCCTAAGTTCTGGCCGATGATCTTATTGGCCTCCTGAATAGACTGGCTCATCTGGTTGAGGCGTTCATTGACCTGCGAAGATATCTTCAGGACCACCATGAGGATAAACGCGGCCAATGCCAGGAATAGTATCGCGGCTAAAATA
>SCRK01000244.1 GCA_004298075.1 bacterium
GCCCCAAAATTTCTATATTTAATTTATCTGTTGACCTTTGCTATTTTAGAATATAATATGTAGGACGTCAACCTAAAATTACTGCCGAGGTGGCGGAATGGCTTACGCGGCGGTCTCAAAAACCGTTGAGGGCAACCTCATGAGGGTTCAACTCCCTCTCTCGGCATTTTTAATTAACGTATCGCAAAATTAAGCAGTGATCCGGTAACCAGGGCAACGACAAGCATAATTAAGCTGGCCTTGATCAGGTCCTTTAACCCCAGCTCCTTAAAGAAGACGATAAAGGTCGCCACGCAGGGAAAAGATATTGCCAGGAGCACAGCGGTAATAAACAACTGCTTTACGGTTAATGCCAAAGGCATAAGCATGCCTACCGCCACATCCTTCCTGAATAAACCCATTACCAGGGAAACCACCGCTTCCTTAGGCAGGCCGAACAGCCCCTTGACTACAGGGGCAAAGATACCGGTAAAGAAATCAAACAACTTAAAATACAAAAGCACATTCACCACCAAAACGCCCAGCAAGACCAAAGGCGCGGCTTCGATCAAGAATCCCTTGATACGCAAAAATAATTTATGCCACAGGGGCGCTAGTGATGGAAGCCGGAATGGGGGGATCTCAACCAGAAGCTCAGGGCTGTAACCTTTGACCGTATGATTAAGGATCATGCCTAAGACCAGCCAGATAACCAACAAAACAAGATATACTCCTGAAACATAAAATCCGGAGAACCTCCCTAACAAACCAAAGATCATAGCCTGCAACGCCACACAGGGCACTCCGATAGAGATCAATGTCGCGGCAATGAACCTCTCCCGCCTGGACTCTAAATTACGCGTAGCTAAGATCCCCGGGACATTGCAACCTAAACCTAAAAGCACCGGGATAATTGTGAAACCATGCAGGCCCAGATGGTGTAAAAGATTATCCAAAAGCATGGCCAGGCGCGGCAGGATCCCGATATCCTCCAGCAGGCCCAAAACAAAGTAAAATGAGATTATATAAGGCAGCACCATGGCAAACTCGATATAAGGGGCGGTAGTGAGCAAACCCAAAGACTGCTTAAAGTCGATTCCCCCGTTGATCAGATCCCCGATCAACAAGTGATGAATGAAGCTTCCCTCGCCAAGAAGATGGCTGAGCTTAATCAGAATAGGCTGGTAAAAATTAATGAATACCGGGTCAGCGATCCTGCTGATCAAATTCTCGCCGATAAACCGCACTACCTGAAAAGAAACAAAGAGCACTCCGATGGCAATAAGCGCTCCGCTGAAGGGCCTTACCGAAGCATCCTCTAATATCTCCCGCAAAGTATGGTGCCGATGGGTCAGCCGCTGCACCTGTTCAATAATAGCGCCGATATCCTGCCAGCGCTGACGGTGAGAAAATTTATCACGTAAGGCCGGTTTTGCTTCATGGATCCTTTCTAAGAGCAATTTTATACCTGAGCCGGTGACCGCGCAGGTGGATATTACCGGGACCCCCAGGGTCTTTTCCAATTTGACAGTATCAAGACTTACCCCGTGATGCTTAGCCTCATCACACATATTCAGGGAAACTACTACCGGCAGGCCTGCCTCAAGCAGCTGCAAGGTCAAGTAGAGATTGCGCTCTAAGTTAGTGGAATCAACGATATTGATGACCGCTATTTCATCTTTGGGGTATTCATATAACAGGGATACCGCGACCTCCTCTGATTTTGAGGCCGGCTCAAGGGAATATGTTCCCGGAAGATCCACTACCTCGATCTCCTGCTCCCCGAGTTTTAGCATTCCCCGCATGATCTCAACAGTGGTGCCGGCATAATTAGAAGAGATGACCCGCACCCCGGTAAGCCGCGAGAAGACCACGCTTTTACCGACATTGGGATTGCCGATTAAAAATATCTTTTTGATCATTCTACCTCGACCGTGATTTTATTAGCTACCCCGTGCCCTAAAACCAGCACACTTCTGCCCACCTTGATGGCGACCGGCCCCTTAAGGCCGATCGAGCTTATCTTGGTGATCTCCCTGCCGTGATAAATTCCCATGCTCATAAA
>SCRK01000245.1 GCA_004298075.1 bacterium
ACCTTTAGGAAGGAAAGCGTCCCTTTTATTGTTCTATCAACTGCGGTTCTTTAGATGCAATTTCTACCTTTGCTAATGCCAGCCTTAATTCATTCGCCGGCTTATCCGATTCAAGCAGAATCAGGATTTCCTTTAAAGAGGATTCCGTGCCGCAGGCCTTTTCTTCCTCCTGCCTTAGGATACCTGCAATACAGGCAAGTACCTTGTCTATCTGGCTGTCCGGATCCTTCAAAGACAAAAGGTATTCTCTTAAGCGTTCACAAGAGGGAGCTATTCCCGAATTTGCCATCCTCTCTATCTCCTGCCATTCCTTATCAGAAACAGTGACTGTCGCCGAAGGGGACTGTCCATGTTTCACTAAAGGACTACTCCCTGCTATCTTTTCCACCTTCGTATACTTGGGCAGCGACCGCATATCAATCCCGCCTACATCTTTCTGCGCCTTCAAGCCAACAGATTCTTCTGCTACAACCGGCGAGCTGGCGGCGTTACTTTCTTCTAGCGATCGCGCGGCCTGTTTACCTTGCAGATATACAACATCGACGGTCGTTTTCGGGAAGTGGATCCCCCTGACATTTAAAAATATTTTTTTGATCTCCGGGAATATCCTGTCCATATAGTATTTTTGACCGGGGTTCACGTCAAACACGATAAAACCCTGCTCGCTCAATAGATCATTTAATGTTTTCAGGTAGGCCAGAAACTCCTCTGTCCCTTTGATCTCTTTTGCATTCATTGCACCGGTATTATAGACAAATGAGGAAGGTAATAAATGACGCATGCCCATATAGCTGTAAATAACATCTATTTGTATGCCGGGGAACTGGCTTAACAGCCTGCTCCGTAAATTATTCGCTGTGTCTAAAATAAATACTGCGTTATCCGGCACCTCCTGCTCCCCGCGATAGAAAGTGTCCCCGAAAGCGATAATGCGCACATTGTTAATGCCCGCGGCCTTAAGCCTAATACTTAATTCTCTTACCGCCCGCAGATTTCCGGCTCCCCAGTCAAGAACATACACCTCTCTGTCGCCAGCTGCTTTCGCTCTATCGGTGATCATTTTAAATAAGGAGCCCTGGAGAAGGCGGGAAAAGTTTGATTCAACGTCAGCGAATGATGAATTCTTCACCGACCATCTATAATCATAGCCTATCTTAAATGTGCCATCCGGCAGGACCCTTCCCCCTTTTTCTTTGAACTCCTGTCTTAGCTGACTGACATACTCTTTGCTGTAAGCATCTAAATAGGCGGGTAAAATGATGCCATCTGCTGGCCGGTTTAAAGAAATCGGTGAGCTGACGGGAACAGGTTGCTTTTTTATAAGCTGCCATTCTCCATTCGGGCCCTGGATACCAACCGTATCAAAATTTCCCCTTTCCTCGTCTTTCTTAAGAGTCTCTATCGCCTTATCCAGACTATGAATAGCCCACGCGTGCGCTAACCGATCCGGCTTGTCTCTTTTCTTAGCAGCGAAATCTCTGCGCATATCATTTATTCTTTCGGCGGGTATGGCGCAGATCCGGATATCCAGGCCTGATGTTTTCGCTCCTTTTACCGCGCCTCGCACCTCAAACAAAACCTCTCTTAATTTATCCTGACTAATGCCGTCTTGATTAATTACTACTGTAAATTCATCTCCTCCCATCAACACAGCTATATTTGTGTCAGACGACTGGGGGAATTGCTCCATAATAACGGTTTTAGCTTCTTCCATCGCCGCTACTATCCTTGCAGTTACCCTATCCGCCGCCCCAAGCCATATATCAACCATGGCGGCATCATCACCTCTATCCGATGCTTTTTTAAGCTTCTGCAGCTCAAGCTCAAACTCTCTTAAATTAAGGAGGCCCAGACCCCTTATATCAAAATGCAGGTAGGTCGGATGTTCCATAGGAGGGGCGCGCGAATGAAAAATCAGCCCTGAATTAAACGCGGGCATCTTAGCTTCTTGTTCAATATAACCCACTGCTTCTAACAACGGCTGCAACATATCCGGCGTTATTTCTATCGCGCGTTGGGATGAACTTAACTTCTGCTCAAGCTTTGCTATTATATTCCTAATTTTATCTGCCCTGATCTTTGCCTGGTTAAAATCAACCTGCCATTGTTTTATATAATCCTGAAGCTTAAGAAAAGCAAAGTATTTTCGCGCTTCCTCGTAAAGCTCCTTATCGCCTCTGAATTTTTTCCTGTAGGGTTCAGACATCGCTTCCCATTCAAGCTGTTTTCTCAAGATGGCCGTGATGTCGTTTTTTAAGGCATGGAGGGTTTCTTTATTTTCTTCGATGGCATCAAAAATCTCCGGTGACTTTGCGACTAAATCATCAAGTAGGCTGGTAAATTCTGAAAGGGCCTTTTTATATGCTTCCGCTTCAAAGATACCCGGTTTTCCGTCTTCCGCCATAACCAAAGCCTGATGCGCGTTAATATCCGCTATAAGCCGCGCTTGTTCTATATCTTCGTTTTTGCTGATCCGGCTCATCCCGAACTCTATGGTAAAAATGCGCTTAATGTCATTGAGGGTGTGGGTTCCCCCCTTTAATTTCTTCTCCAGCTTTTCCCTGTATTTTCTGCTGGGATCCTTAAGAACATTTTCCATCTTTGCGATGATCGCATCTTTCGCCAAAAGAATATCCTGCTCAAGTTTCTTAGCATCAAGTTCATTGGCGATGAGGAAAACGTCATCTTTATAAGTGCCGTAAACAACATTGGGCTTGCCTTCCTTAATGATTTTTTTGATAATGCTTATAAGCTCTTTTCTCTTGATATTAATAAGATCGGTGGTTAATTCATACCCTAAAATATCATTATAATCCTTTATGCCGAACCCTTCGCGAACAACTCCCGGGACCTGGAACACTACAATACTATCCCCAGTTGCTCCCTGTCCTAAGATTTGCACAAGGGGGTTACGGTTCTTGAGAAGATTAATTATACCTGCCAATGTTTTCTTGGAAAGCGTAGCTTTATTGGAGAATCTGCCTGTTCCATCATAAGATGTCTTCAGCGCCTCAAGCCACCATCCCAATTTCTGCAGTCCATCGCCTAAAGCGATGTCCCTTAATATACGCCCAAACTTTTCCCTCTGATCAAGTTCGCGGCGCAAATCATTCTTCAAGGCTTCATCCTCTGCCGACAGAGGGCTTGATACATACTCCCCCGGGTCATCAACCACTTTGGCCAGATTTTCTAGATTGTCAATTGCAACCGGCGAACTGGCGGTGTTTTTAGCCTCTTTAATTTCGGTGGCAGATAAAATTGCTGTATTATTATATCTTTGCTCGGCATCAAGCACATAATCTGAAAATTCCCCGGCTCCGGCTTCTTTTAACATTCCCTTAATAGAAACTAAATTCTTAAGCATTATTCTAATCCTAAGAGGGATAATAAAATTGTAAGATTCTAACACTTGTAGGATTTTAACCATATTCGCTAACGAATCCTTTTCACCGGAAAGTTTAATTGCCACGCCAATACGCATGGTCATGAATTTCTGACGTAATTTATATAAGGGGCTGAACCTGCTCAGGCTATTGCTATTTTCTGCTAAGTTTATGAAATAGCCGACAATAGTATTTAAAAGTTCATACTCTTTGTCCGGGCTCAAGGTGCAGATCTTACGTATAAACTCGACATCCGTCTTATCCAACTGCAAATAGAAATTCCGATCAATGAGGTAATCAGTTTTTGCATCTGGCGACAGGATAGCGTTACCTGGATGAATATCGGAATGCAAAAGATATACATCTTGTCCGTCTTCTCTTGTAAAGATTGGCTGGACAAGATGGCGAGAGAAATCTTCAACTAAAGCGCGGGTTGCTTCCCTAAATGTTTTACTCAATATAGTGGCGCCTTCTTCGGCAGGAGTATTTTTTTTCAGATTTATCAGCAGCCTCCTGGCTTCCGGATCCGGTTCTTCTTTTATAAGCTGTTCTAAGGATTTGCCGGACAATTTCAGTTTCAACAATTTATTTAAAGTCACTCCTTCAACATAAGCCTCACGCTTTATGTCTTTGTTGTTTGGCCTAAGCGCCGGGGGCACTCTTACCTTCATGCCATTGGTTGCGCTATAATCCTCGTGAGCTCGTTGATATCTGGAATCGAGCTCCATAAAAGAAGTATCGCGAATATCCTGGATAACCCATTCGCGAATATCTTTTAATAATTGCTTGGCTATATTATAATTCTTCCTGTCCGCTCTACTGGCTTTATTTTCAAGGTGTTCAATCACTTTTATTGCCTTGTCCGAAACCTCATTCACAAAAGCCTCAGCATTTGGATTCCTTATTTTCAATACCTCCTTATGAGTCCCTTCCATAAGATTGCCATCTAAATCACGGTTTCTTACAGTATCAGAAAATACCGTCACTATTGAACCTCCGCCTAAGGTTTCATCTATTGAAACTAAATCTTCTTCGATAAATTTGGCTACCTCTTGATCCAATTCACTCACTTTAAGGATTGTATCCCAGGCAGTAAATTTATCCTGCCCTTCCGCAGCATCATAAACATCGCGAAATCTATCCTGATATTCAGGCGATAAAGGCAAATATTGCCCTAAAACCTGCAGGAATCTTACTCCCACCGGCCCTAGGCTCTGACAAGTTTCCAAAACAATATCTATGGCTTCTAATGTACTATATTTTGCAATTCCTCCGGGGATACTAGACTTGCTTGCAGGCGCAATGTTCAACTCTTCTTCTAAGTTTTCTCCAAGCGAATCAATCAACGGCTCTATTCTTTTTACTATCTCAGTATGATCTATTCTTTTTTCATATTTCCTGAGAAATCTCCCTAATTCATCTTTCTTTGCTTTTTTAAGTTTATCGGCGGCAAAGCTCTTAAAGACATCCCAGGTGTTCAATCTATCTATGTTAGCCGCTAAGGCCTCAGATAATGCTTCGGCCATCAAAGTATCACTGCCTCCCTCTGGCTTTTGCAGAAATATAGTTGAAAGAGAATTTGCTAATGAAAGGAACAGCCTTTCTGCGTCAATAACTGAAACTGAAGATTCAAGGACGCTTCTCAGCAAATCCGAAAGCTGCCCGTCTTCAGGAAGATATTTACAGATAATCCTGGCAAACTGCTTTAATCCTTCCTGCGTTTGAAGCACCCCCTTTGGGCTTAAGAGCAATTTATTCATGATCATAAATTTCACAGGCGCAGGGGAATCGTATAGCACATCCATAAACTCGCTAAAAGGAACGAAATTTCCTCTCCCCACCCCGATCACTTCAACTGAACCGCCTTCGTATTCGATCTTAAACTGTTTACCTTCGCCATAGGCAGCCATAGCAAAAAACCATGGCGTGACAAGTAATTTCCGTAATTCTTCATCGGACTTTCCAGAACCTAACATGGCTTCAAAGACTTCTGTAGCCAAATCATTTTTTAGAAGCATATCTACTAAATTATCCCCTACCATTAAAGCGAGGAGCTTTACACTGCCGACACTTGCTAATCTTTGCAAATATTTGTCTCTATATTTTTTAAAATAAAGGAATTTATCTTTCGTATTCACTCTTTTCTTGACAAAATGACCGTAAATCTCCCTGTTTATATCCCCTTTCTCGGAGAGCTCTGTAAGAAAAGCCACTACATGCTCATCTGACAATTGCTCAATCAACCTTTTTGCGAACGCAGCTAATATGCGCTCTTTCGCTTCCCCTGAAGGCAAAATGCCTCTGAGGGCAAAATAGTACCTTATTGAGATCTCTGGTGATGCAAAAGAAGCTGCTAAATCTCTTCTTTCCCCTAAATAATTTAGGTAAGCTTTATTTACTGGCAAAAGCCATAAGCTATGCGCTTCAGAATTACCCGCTATCGCTCCTCCAAGATTAGTTGAACCATATACGGTATTCGAATATCTACCAATGAACCAATATATTTTTTCTGCTAATTCCAAAGAAACCGTGGGTTTGATATGCGATAGCAGCCTATCTCTTAGCAACCAATAAACCGCAAAATTTAGCTTTTTGTCTTCGTAACGCTTATCTAACAAAGAAGCTGAGTATTCTTTCCCAACATTCTGCTTAAATATCCCTTCCAAATCTTGGATAACATAACTCATGTTCCTCAACGGCAAACCATTAAGAAATAATTTTGCTCTGCCGGAATTTACATATGTTTTAATCATCGAAAACCGCCTCTCCCTGTCAGGAACAGGCAATAATTTAACTGCTTCGAGGCCGAACATAAATCTTTTATATTTCTGCCTGCTTTCATCGTCGCGGAAATAATGAGTGAATTCCAGGTAATCCAATAATTTTTCTTCGTCATTTGGCCATCTTTTATCGAAATCGTCATTTCTATAATCAGGGGGCAGCTTCAATGAATTTGTAGCCCACTGCTTACTCAAAATAGAAAATAACCATTCTGATAGTTTAGGGTCATCTTGGAAAAGTTTTTTTAGCCCAGGATCGGCTTCTCTTTTATCCATCGAGTTAAGGTATTCCAGGAAAACCATGGGATAAAGATTAAGGAAAGAAAAAAATAATTGCTCATCCTTGCTTTTTAGCACGCTAATACATTCCCTAAGCACATCATCTTGTATGCCAAAAATTATGTTTATTAATTCAGTATGGCTAATATTGACCTTATTAATAATTGCATCATAAAGTTGTTGACTCCAACCGGAGATCAAGACATGCGAGTTATATACAAATTGCAGATCCTTAACTGATTCTAAACCTAGTATCTTAGCGTATTCTGTATTGGCTTCCTTAAGGTGCTCTGTAAGCATTAAAAAGTTTTCTTTGGAGCGCTCATGGTTTTTCCAGAAATTTTCCACATAGCGGCCGATTATTTTCTCTATCCAATCTCCTAGCCACTTCTTCCTTTCATGTTCCTGCTTTAGCCCTACCAGCCTTGATAGATAAGTATTAAAAATAGTGAGGTAAGACTTTTGATTTATATCATATGCATTCCCGATTACCTGACTGGTTACCCATTTATCATTTATCAGCAAAGCTGCCAGAAAATCCGCTGACGAATCTTGCGAACCCGCATCTATAAGTTGCCCCATATAACTACTGCCTTTTAGCTCTTCCAGTATCTTTACACAATCGGGCGACTGTAGCAAAAACAACGCTGGTTGGCGCAGTATCCCAATTATCTGCTCCTGCGCAGAAGGATTCTGCATCGAAACAACATCTTTATTGTATATTTTTACCCAACTGATAGATCTGCGTCTATTCATTAGAAAAGATAAAACCACAGCTTCTTTTGTTTCTCGAGGCCAATTTTCTTTTGCGGACTCAACGCTAATTCTATCAATACAAAAATTCATCACATACAAAAGCTTCTCTGCAATTTCGCCATAATCATTGTCTTTGGGTTCTAAATATGAAAGCTTCCTTACAAACTCATTCATTGCTTCTTCAATAAGCTGATAGGAGGCCTCACCTACAGCAGCTTGAAAGTCTGCGCCATATTTTTTGTTAAAAATGCGCTCCTTTATGCTGGGGGTTACTGTAGACAACAGCCAATTATCAGGAATATCCATATTTTGACCGGCTTGGCTCCTGCCTGCCTCGACATCATGAAACCTATGATAGCCTATTACAGAAACTATCCTATTTGAGATACTGCCATGAACTATATCTTGTTGGGAACTACCCCCTGCTATTTTTCTTAATACGTCTGACAGAGCCAGGCTATATAACCCTAATTTGGCCAACTTTGTCGTAGTTACCAAATCCGCTCCGTGCTCTTGTAATCTTCCGGCAGAAATATCTTCTATAAAACTGTGCTCTCCATCTTTTCTTTCCCCACGCTCCCTGGCGAGGTTAAACTCAACATGGCCTTGCTCATGTGCCAACACAGCAGCAACTTCGTCAATGGTATCCAATCTCATAATTAGAGCTAAGTTAATCACAACCGTTTGGCCAATACTAAATGCTAGCGGCTCCTCTCCGTCTATAGCAACCAAAATCCTAGCGACAGGGAATCCCCTCTCAGCCATTTTATCTAATAGTTTTTGCAATCTAACGACAATTGGGTGCCCTAAACGAAGAAATCTGTTAGACGTTTGGTAATACCGCAAAACCTCCATTTCTTGCCCGAACACATTTCCAAACGCATCCGAATAATACAAGATCGCCTCGCGAAAAGCTTTTATAATATCAGCCTCTAACCCTTCGTAAGATTCTAAGTTTATTCCTTTTGAGCGAAAATCTTCTACCATCTTCTTATATTGTGGTCTACTCCAATGATCAGGAGAATAATTCATATAAAATTTGTCGTGCTCTGCATTGCTTTCCCTAATTATTCTTGCAATATCTTTTCTTAATTCTTTTTCCAACGTTTTATCTCCTACGGACAAAAGGGGAAATATACGCCCGGCATCGAATTCCTTTTCAGCTATGTTTTCTTTCATTACATCTTTTTGGCGTATTCTTAACCGTCCAGGTTGATTTTCTGCGCCTTTGTATATAGTAAACTGCATTTTCTCATTGGAAAGGGACACATTTAAATCAGGCTGAAGCGCAGTTATTACTTGAATTTGAGGGTTTGGAAGGTTAACGAGAGCCGTTCCTTGTACAGGTGAAGAAGCCGAAGATTCTTGAGCTGCTGGGCTGGCGGTGCTCGTTTGCGCAGCCGGAGAACCGGCGGCACCATTTTGCGAATCCTCTGAGTTCCGGACTTTCTCTGCAATTGCTAAATTTCCGGAAGAATTAATATCTCTCTTAGCCACAGAATTATAATAGCCCTTCGGCCAATATGCGTGGACAAATTCTACCGCGGTTACTTCATTTTCTTTATTAAAAATCAATCTGATCCCCTTTTCTGCTACTACGGGATAGGGGGAAGTAAAAACGAAGCCCTGCGGGAAGGTATCCGCAAATAGCTGGGCGATATTTGAAAATAGCCGCCCGCCTTTTCCTGTACTACAGCTATCTAGAATAATAATGCCGTTTTCTTCTAATGTGCCGACCGCGGCTGATAATTTTTCTTTTAATTGCTTATCTCTAATGGTTAATTTTGAATCGGGTTCCCCGAATCCAAGCTGTATGCTAGTGCGACTCCCATGCCCACCTATCATTATTACTGAAGCTCTCCGCCGTGCGGTAGCAGCCTTCAACGCTGTCAAGAGCGCATCTATTCCACCAACGCGGGCAATTATAACTTGATATCCCCGAGATTCTAACTGCTTGCCCTTATTCTCAATATCTTTAAAGGCGCCATTATCATCTTCTATAGGATGAATAATTACAGCTAATTTTTTTCGCAGATCCTCTTGCTCCAATGGAAAAATGGAGGTTCTGCGAATAAGCCCTCGTCTCTGCCAACCCGTATTCGCTAAGGTGTAACCCATGACCTTAAATGCAGTGGGGTCTAATTCCGACGCCCTTGAATCCCTTGCCGATTCCAAAAAAGATATAACTTCCTGGGCGATCTCTTTTTTCGCATATTTTATAAGGCTTTCAAATAATTTAGCTATTCGTTCATAAATCTTAGGATTTAAACCTGGAGTGCTTAAGGCGAGCTTTAGCGAAGAAAAGGCTTCGTCTCGGACCGCTTTTCTTCTTTCTTGGGCTAAATGAAATAATTCGTAAGCAATGTCTTCGCTTAGGCCGAAATCAACAGTGTTGACTAATGCCGACGCTAATGAGCTAATGGCGTATTGGGCGATTTGTGGTTCTATCAATGGACATCTAGCAATTTCTCTTAATTCCAATACGGCGGCCCGAGCAGTCGACGCAATAGTTAACGCAACCGCTAATGAGCTAATGGCGTATTGGGCGATTTGTGGTTCCGCCAACACAGCAATTATTTTCAAGGTTTCAACAGATTGATTACCTTCGCCGGTACTAAACTTTTGTTCCAAAGAAGAGATGGCCCGCAAGGCCATCTTGGCATCCTTTGAGCCTAATGCATACTCAAGAGCCTGTTCATAAACATCAGGGCGAAAGCCCATTTTTATTAACTGTTTTCTTGTGCCATAAAAACGCGCGCGTTCATTTCTTTGGAATAACGCTTTTCTGAAAACCGAGATTAAACCGTATATATTTTTAATTTTTTCTGGCTGCTGCGTCGGACCGGCGACGGCTGGCTGTTTTTGCGCAACCGGAGAGCCAGCGGGGGTATCGGCCTGCAGTGATGAGTTAGATGGCTGCTGTTTTAAGTTTGTTGCCCCTTGAGCCATATTGTTTATGTTTATTGCTTCTATGTGATATGGAGCGTCTATTGCGCTGCTGACTTTTGCTAACCCTTGAACAATATAATTATTCCTAAAAAACAACGGTGAGCTATTGCCTGCTGGTCTGGCGTGGATAATCTGCTTTATAACTTCTTGCCCGCCTAGCTGAATCCCCCCGCTCATATAGCTCCTGATACTCTGGCCGTACAGAGTGGAGCGCGGCTCCTTGATATTGTATTCTCCCTGCTGGAAGGAGGTTTTGTAAGCATTAAAGTAGGTGGTTTTATCCCACTCCTCTTTGGAGGTAAGGTTGGTGAGATTATGCCTGTCTATGAGGGA
>SCRK01000246.1 GCA_004298075.1 bacterium
CATCTTGAGGATGCGGGCTGTTTTAGCCAAAATAAAGCCGCTGCCTACCAAGGTAACGCGGATTTTACCTTTTAATGCCTTAAGCGCTTTTAAAGCTATGGCTGGGCCGATACCGGAGGGATCTCCGATGGTAAGGCCGACTCTAATCGCCGGTGATCTTGATGTAGGAGTGTGCTTTGATCTCATCTAGCCACTTGGTTAAACCTTCCTGCAGCTTCTTCTCAAATAAATAAGTCTGGATCTTATCCTGGGCCTGGGCAAGGCTTAGTTGCCGGCTGCCGGTAATATTGTCCAGCCGGAATACATAATATTGTTTGTCAACCTTGACCGCGTCGGAAACCTCCCCTAAACCCAGCTTGAACACTGTATCCTCTATCTCTTTACGCAGATCCTCCCCCTTCCAGGTAGATAATGTATTTGTGGTAAAAGAATATCTTGTCGCCAGCTTTTCAATTTTTTCTCCCAGGCGCAAATAGTAGCTCATCTCCTTGGCCTGCTTTTCATCCTGCAAAATAAATATCGTAAGCTGGCGCTCTTCAGGGGTTAAAAACTGCTGCTTATTCTTATTATAAAAATCAGTGATTTCATCCGGGCGGACAATTATTTTATCGCGCACCTTCTGTTGTATTACCGCGTACATAAGCATCTGCTCGCGGATCTTATTTTCCAGGTCTGCCAGCACCAGGCCCTGCTTGCCGAGATCATCCTCAAATTCCGTGTCCGTAGCGTAGCGTTTCTTAAGTTCAATGATCCTTGCCTTTATCCTGGAGGGCTCTACGGTTACCTTCTCGATACCAGCCTGTTGAAGGATAAGCCGGTCCTCGATCAAACGCTGCAGGAGATCCTGCTTCATACCCTGCACCTTCTCCTCCAGGGCTTTGCCTTTGAGCTCCCGGGAATATTGCATAGTTATAAAGTTCAGGAAATCATTCAGGTCTTTTTGGGTAATGATCTCATTGTTGACTACCGCTACTACCTTATCCTGCGCGAAAAGGCAGCGGTTAGGCCCAGCGATACAGAACACGGCAAGAATAAAAAACAGTACCAAGTACTTAAAATTAATTATGCGTTTCATCAAATACACCTGCTTTCTTAAAATTAGCGATCGCTTCCTTAAGCAAACGGCAGTAAAGGTCAAAACCCACTGCCAGGATAAAACCATGCTGCTGTTCTCCCAGGAGGTTTCCGGCGCCGCGGATCTCCAGGTCCTCCATGGCAATATTAAATCCCGCGCCCAACCCGCTATGCTCCTCAATGGCCTCCAGGCGCTTAGCAGCATCCTTTTCCAGGGGCTTGTTGCGGGGGATCATTAAATAAGCGTAGGCCGAGCGGTTGAACCTGCCTACCCTGCCGCGCAACTGGTGCAGGTCGGATAAACCGAACATCTGCGCGTTGTTGATGATTATCGTATTGGCGTTCGGTATATCTATGCCGGATTCAATGATCATTGTGGAGATCAGTATGTCAACCTTCCCGCTGATAAAATCCGACATTACACTTTCCAATAGCTTGGCCGGCATTTGCCCGTGGCCGACTGCTATGCGCACATTAGCGGGAAGCCGCCTGGCGATATCATCTTTAACCTTTCCCAGGTCAAGGATGCGGTTATGCAAAAAGAAAACCTGCCCCTTCCTGGAGAGCTCCCGTTTGATCGCCTGGGCTACCAGGTCAGGGTCATATTCTACCACAACCGTTTTGATAGGCAACCTATTTTGCGGCGGGGTATTGATCACCGAAAGGTCCTTTGCTCCCATTAAGCTCATATACAAGGTGCGCGGAATTGGGGTTGCGGTCAAGACAAGTATGTCGGTAGTGGTTTTAAGTTTTTTCAGCCGCTCCTTGGCAGTGACCCCGAAACGCTGCTCCTCATCAACAATGACCAGGCCCAGGTCCTTAAAACCCACATCCTCGGAAAGCAAGCGGTGCGTGCCGATAACAATATCCACGCTGCCGCTGCGCAGGCCTTTGATAATTTCATTCTGCTGGCCATGGGTGCGGAAACGCGAAAGCATCTGCACGTTCACCGGAAAATCCTTTAGCCGGCTGGTAAAATTTTTGTAATGCTGCTCGGCTAAGATAGTCGTGGGGACCAGATATGCCGCCTGCTTATTATCCATTACCGCCTTAAAAGCCGCGCGCATGGCCACCTCGGTCTTGCCGTAGCCGACATCTCCGCAAAGCAAGCGGTCCATCGGCTTACCTGACTCCATATCCTGCTTGACCTCACTTGTGGCTTTGACCTGGTCCGGGGTTTCTTTATAAGGGAAGGTTTTCTCAAAATCCGCCTGCCAGGGGGTGTCGGGGGAGAACTTAAAACCGCTACCTGCCTGGCGCATTGCCTGCACGCTTAATAATTCCCAGGCCAGCTTCTGGATGCCTTTACGCGCCCGCTGCTTGGTCCGCTGCCACTCCTTACTTCCCAGCCGGTAAAGCTTAGGTCTAAGCGCGTGAAAAGCGATATACTTCTGCACCAGGTGCATGGCATCAACCGGCACATAAAGCTTCTCCTCCCCCTCATATTCAATGACCAGGTAATCCTTAGGTGAACCCTGGAACTTGGCCTTCTGCATTCCCAGGAACCTGCCTATGCCATGCTGGTTATGCACTACCAGGTCCCCGACATTCAGGTCCACGAAATTATTTAAGGGAAACTCTTCGCTGAAAGAGATGGTTTTACTTACCGAGGCCTTTTTAAAAGGAAGGATGATTACGATATTATGCGGCCAGAGCGGCTCCCCTGTATCCGGATTAAAGGTCTTTAAAGCCCCGATCTTCTCATTATCCAGCTGGATACGCACCGGAAGCTCAAAGGAAAAGGGGAAAATATCAATGATCTCCCCGCGCCGGGCAAAATCACCCTCTCCCAGCACCTGCTCCTGCCTCCTGTAGCCGAACTCTACCAGCGTAGAATTAAGGTACTCCAGGTCAATGTTCTGTCCGGTATATAACTTCAGGGATTTAAACAGCATAATACATTGTCTCAAAGGAGAGTTTTTTGTCAAGAGGCGCCTTCTTATTTATTTTTTCGGGGCCCTTGAAACCGGGAAAAATCTATGGCATACTTATATTGGAAGAGGGAAGTGGAACAGCAACAAGGAGGTTAGGAACGATAGCGTAAGCTATTAGGCCTATCACCTACAAAGAAACCCCGGGTAAATACGGGGCTTTTTTGTTAGTGAGGGCATAACTTATGGAGGCGACAGCCGACATAAGTTATCTGCCCGAACTAATCCTTGCAGTTGCGAGCGAATTTCTTCAAAAATTGCGAGCGCTTAACTACAAGGATCTATCCCCGCGCGTATAGTTGCGGGTATCTTTGTATTTAAGCGAAAAATATTGAGAAACACTTGGCAAGAAAATTGCGTTAACGGAATTACCCCCTGGGGAAAATAGGATTTATATCTAAGCAAAAATAATTCAGCTCCATATCCCTAGTAAGCCTCACAGGTACCAAAATAAGGTCGGGCATTAACATCACAATGCCAAACCTCGCTATTCGGTGGAGCCCAACGCAAATAAAATCCATACCCTATAGAACCGTTCGGAGTTTTGCCCCCACTGGTGCACCTTCTAGCATGAAAATCCACAAATGTCCCGCCATCACCTGTATAGTAAGCATAGTAGTTAGTGGATGAGCAGATGTTATCTACCCCTAGATTATTATCAGTTATACCGGAGACGGTTCCATTTTCTAGGTAATATTCATATGCAAACTGCCGCATAGTACCTATACGTATTTTAGCTTCAGCAAGGCGGGATTTTTCAACTACTTTGGTATATTGATTCATACCTACAGCTGCCAATATCCCTACAATAATTATGACTACGATGAGTTCAATAAGCGTAAAAGATTTGATTGAGGATTGTGATGTGGGAGCAGAAACGTTCTTACAATTAAGATGGCCTGCGACTATAATGTCTTTAATCATTTGCTTGCCCCCTCCTCTCTTGGTTAGATGATATAAATTATACACCATCATATATGGGGGTGTCAAATAATAAATATTATGCGAAAATGTGTTTATGAAAAGCTATTTTGGGGTAAAACTGGGAAGGAAAATTAAAGAGCTTCGTAAGAAACGCGGCATTACGCAGGAACAACTAGCAGAGATCATTGAAACTAGCTATAAATATCTTCAGCGGATAGAAGGTAAAAACCCTCCAGACATACGATTAACTACGATTTTAAAACTTGCCAAAGCTTTAAAAGTAAAACCCTCTAAATTATTGGAATTATAATACTTCCTAATCCCCGTCTCCCTCTTTAATTGGGCTGCGGGCATCTTTTAAAACTATCTTTAAATTCAGGGCATCGGTTATTTTCTTAAGCGTCCCCAAAGATATATTTACATACCCCTGTTCAACAAAAGAAATCGACTGTTGAGACAATCCCGATCTTTTCGCCAGTTCTTTTTGGGTTAAGCCGCTCTTTCGCCTAGTATCCTTTATCTGGTCGCATATTATTTTTATCTCAGGATCAACGCGAAGCGGCCTTTCTTTCAATTCCCTAAACCCTTTAATGTTTTTATTTTTCCTGACAACCCTATAAATTTCATCCCAGAAAATAATACGGGTATCATTCCATCTATTCTCCCTCATCCTCCGTTTTATCTTTGCCCAATTCTTCACGAAGGCTTCCTGGCTTAAATAATTATTAAAAACATTCTTAGGTTTATTAGTCCTTGCGAGCAGTAATGAGGCAAACTCAATAAAACGGGGGCTAAGCTCGTCTTTTAGTATCTTCCTGGCATCCTCTGTATTTATTTTTTTATCCCAAAAAATAGTGGTATTATCTTCCATATAGCTCTACAGCTGTGTTGCGATTATTTTTTCTGTCTCTTGCTTAAAATGAAGTTCCATTTCTTGAAATGCCACTTGCTTATTCGTAATAATTTCCAATAACCCGGTTTTCATCTCAAGCCTGTCATAAGTCCTAAACCATATAATTATACTTTCCTTCTGCGGCTGCCGGCAGTATTCGCCGGCAAAACTTGATAACGGCATGAATGTTTTTGACAAAAAATACAAATCAAAGAAATCTTTCGCTTCCTGCCTGCCCCCAGCAAAGGAACCCCTTCCGAAGGAATCTATGGTTGGGATACTGCCACAGGCGGTTAATATTTTACGCATATATATATCCTCTATAGCAAGGACCGGTATCCTGTTAGCCTCCTTTAAGGGCTTCAATAACTTATACACATCCTCTACAAAATCAATTTTCAATGAGCAGTTGTCATCTATTATAAGAGAATAAACCATCATCCTCGCGAAACCCTGCTTATTCTGTTCGCCTGATAATTCTATCTCTAATCCCATATCCTTAGAAAGCCCGGACATTATTTCCTCCACATTTACCCTGGAAAAGTTCTTTGTAAAGAAATCCAGATCATAAGATTCTCTGTGTTGGAAATAAAATAAAGATAGCGCAGTCCCCCCTGCCAAATAGAAACCCTCCAGTTTATTTACCAGTTTATTTAGCACTTCATCTCTTATCTCTATTATTTTATCCATGAGTAGAGTATACATAAAAAAGTTGATAATGTCAAGAGAATACTTACGGTGTTTGTATTCTGCTTATTCTATCAACTTTTTGATGTATTAACAGTTTTTTACACAATCTTCACTTTGAGAGCAAAATGACTATTTATATTTGCTCTTAAACCCCCGAAACATCCCCTGGTTTTATTCTCCCTTAACTGGGCTACGAGTAAGCGAAAGCATCCTATACACATTCGCCTTCCTATCCGAAAAATCCGGCGGCATTGGCTTATCTCTGATTATCTCAATTATCCCCTTCTCCTCCAACTCCTGTAACCCTAAGGAAATGGTAGTATCGCTTATCCCATAAAGCTTGGCCATATCCTCCTGGCTGCGGAACCAGAAAGGATACCGCGTAGAATGGCCGGCCTCATACAAACAGATCAAATACATATACTTTGCCCGCATAGATAAACTAATGGAGCTTTTGGATTGGGTGAGATATTTGTGAAGGGTTTGGTAGTAGGCCTTGCCAAAGAGCACATCGGCAGAGGCGTAGATGGGAAAGAATAGGATTGTGAGGCAGAGAAGGAATAACGGGAGGATATTCTTTGTTTGCTCAAATTTCAATGCCCAGGACCTCTATGGTATATTCTTTATAAAAAGTTTTATTAGAACAGAAACCAAAATTAAACACAGAATAAGAATTATTATTCTTACCTCAATACGAGAAAATAAATTTATCGGCTTATTTCTGCCCTCTGCTAATAACTTACTGGAATTGCGAATCTCTTGTGTTTTCTTTATCTCCCCTCCCGGTGACATGGTAAACTTTTTTGGCTCATTTGTTACTTCAGAGACCAGCCCTTCTGAAAAATGCACAGTATTAGAGTACCCTAATTTATCAGACTGATAAAACCAAACTTCTCTACCTAAGGAATCCCTACTCTTTTCCAGAGGGGAACCAAACAACTGCTCAACTGCTCTGAAATTCATGCCTTTATTAACCAAGCTATTTATCGAGCTATAAGGAATCCCGGTGTTTTCTACTAATTTAGTAACTTGTGAAGCGAGATCTTTAGAATTTCTCGGAATTTGATAGTTTAATATACGCTTAAATATAATATTATCCTTACCTTTTTGGATATCCACGTCAAACTCATAATTCGATTTAATCTCTGAACGTGAATAGCGTCCATCATCAAATTCAACATCAATTTTATGCTTACCTGAAGGGATAGATAGTGGGAATATAATAATATGCTCCGGTAATAAGGTCCAATACCTTATATCCGCTTTTGGATTTGTTATCCCGCTCATAATAGCCGCGCCTCCAGAAATCAAAGCAGAAACTCCTGCTGCCGCAGCCAAACCAGCCCGCGCATAAGGATCAGATGTTTGATTGGCCTGATTCATAAGTTCTCCGCAAAGTCCGATTGCTACTTTTGAAGTATCTGCGGCATTCTTTTTGAATACAGCCTTACCCTTCAGGATTCCATCCATTTTCCTTCCGCCTCTTGTGCTTGCTTGAAAATAGATATCCGTATTTGAATAAACTTGGTAATTTGAATTTGTTTTACCATCGATTTTAAGATTTAAACTGCTGACATTCCAACAATCGCCATTTATTACGGCTAATTCCCCATACTGGCCTCTTCTTGACTTAAAGGGGCCTTCACCAAACTCCATAACTAATAGAACATTATTATTTAAATTAAGCATTTTTTGAATTAATTCATCATTAAACCCCAGAATAGAATAATTGGGACTATCGTTCAATCCCTTGACCACATTACAATAATCATTGCTTAGTGATATATCTCCTAGTTTATTAGAAATACGCGAGACAAGTAAATAAAGTATCGCGATATCGCTTTTATACGCTTCACCTTTTGAATCAGAATCTGCTAATATTCCAGTCTTAAAGGCAGCTATTGCGTTATCCAGATCTCCTTTATTATAAAGCAACAAACCTACGTATAATGAATTCATTGATTTCTCGTATGGGTCACCCTTGTAGGCTTTTGCATCTTCTGAGCCGGTTAATGAAACTGCCTTGTGCTCTAACTGCTTAAATGCTGTAATGTTATTCATTAAATAATGTGCTTTTAAAAAATAATCCAGGGCCTTATCATAATCTCCCTGGGCTAAATATATTGAACCTAACTGATTGCACCATAACGCATAATTTCTATCACCCAACTTAACTGCCTCTTCATACGTTTTTGTTATGTTAGTAACATTACCGGATTGAAAAGCGTAATTAGAATTACCAATATTCTCAAATGAATATTTATCTAGGTGGGCACAAGAAGTTAAAAGCATACTACAGCAAATCACTAATAAGCTCTTAACTGTTTGAATTGACTTTTTGTTTTGTGGAGTTTTTTTCATTATGAATTAAGAAACTATTGGCCTAAGCTAAAATGCGGCTTATTTTTCCGAAGAATTATTTCCGAAAATCTGATGCCATAGGTTCGTTTCGGTATCTTTTTTAAGAATGACCCTCCTCGCCGAAACAATATCCCCTTCTTTAATAGGTGCCTTTACATCCAAAGATTTAGCTAAAGATAAATTCCTTTCTAAGACATCCACAACCTTAATCTTAGCGATCTCAGTTTGCTTATAGCCAAGAACACGCCCAGTAACTGGGTCTTTAATCGTATCTTCTAGGCGAATTACGGCAAAAACATCATTTTTTTCAATTCTCTCATCAAACCCAGCATTGATATATACACCTTTATCATCTAAACGAACTACACGACAAGTCCAAGAATCACCCTCCATATCATCCGATAAAACACTAACCGCACCTGCTAACGCTTTTTGTAAATAATTCCTCTGCCCTATTCCGGTTGAAATAACAGCTCCCGTATTAACATCTACTAAACGCAATGTTGCTGTATATTGGGCAGGGCTGAACTGTTCACCTCCATAATTCGGCAAAACTTCCCCAAGCAAAATATATTGTACCCCATAAATATTTCCTAACTGTTTGGTAGCATCTTTTTTTACCCAGTCTGATTTATCAAATTTGATTCCCCGCATCAATTGATTCACCTCTTGCCGCTCTACAACATCAAACTTATCAGTCTTTTTAAGAAGATCGACCAACATTCCTGTAACTAAGTTAACTTGCGGTACGCCGGGTTTCTCCAGATTTGGCGTAGCAATGTTAATATTATATGTTTGCGACTTGCTATCCTCTTTTTCGGCGATTTCATTAAACGGACTCCCAGGAATATTGACTGACTCACCAAAGCTACCAATAGCCACTCTATATTTTATATTTTTTTCTTTAACTCGATTTAGTTTTTGCTGGGAATATTCAAATTCTCTCTTTCCTCCTTCTTCTGCCTGGGCAACATTTTGAAAAATAAATGCTACTGCAAGGATAAAAAAAGATAGTGTAAAAATAAAGTTCTTTTTCATCGATAGCTCCTTATTCTCTTTATTGAGCCTTACGGATACGAATCGTATAATCCCTGGCTTTGGTATTAAAAGCTGTCGTTTTATACGCATACGTAGAATACTGAGGAATCAAGATAAGCTCCCAATTAGTATCATCACCTATCTGGAAACCTTTCTCATCACGAAAAACAGTTTGGACCTGTAACCTTAATAACTCTTTCTTCATGTTACGAATTTCACAATAGACCTTAAGCCGATTATCATCAGTCCAGTCTGTCTTTTGAGTTAGGACAACAACGCGCTTTGAAGCAAACTGATTATCTAAATCCTTATCTAGAATAACTACTTTTAAGGCCCGCTCTTTATCCTCATTAATATTATATGGAATAGAATGGTACGGTCCTGCGGCACAACCATTTAAAATAGAAATTCCAATTGCAAGAAAAAGTATTGAATAAAGTTTTGACATATTTAGCTCCTTATCGTTTAAGTTTATTGATAAACGACGCCTGCTTCACCAACCCTTTTAATCTCATAAGAATCTTCCCAAACAATATCGCTAGTTTCTGCATCAATCAATTGGAAAGACATCAAGATATAATCCGACCGGTTATTGCTTACCGCTTTTGATAGCCCTGTCAATTCGCCAGTTAAATAAAGATCGACTCCGTAAAGATCGCCTTCTTTGCTAGCAGTCACTAAATTCTTTCTTTTAGCTTCGCGTTCTTTCAATATATCATCCATGCGATCCCTAGCAAGAAAACGTACTTTTCCAGTAGCATTTTTATTAAGCTCAATGCGAATCTTTTGTGTGAATATGTCTTTATTAATTATAAATCTTGTATTGTTTTTAATTGGTAAAATCGCTACTCGGGGAGTTCCTTTAGCATTCATAATCTCGGGCACTTCCAAAATAGATATAGCCATCTTCCTTGAAGCCGTAAGGATATCAGTAGATTCAATACCAGTCCCACCCAAAGTATCATCGTTATCAGGAAGAATTACATTTGAATGAGAAACTGGAACGCTAGCGCATGAGGACAATGCCATTGTAAATAAAATCAACAATAACAATTTAAGATATTTCATTTCTCTCCCCTTTCAGCTCCATATACTTTTTTAATATAAATTATCCATCTTGGATAATAAAACAATTCCCTGCTTAGAGAATTGCCTTTAAATTTCGCTATCTAGCCTCCTTCTAAGCCCCTTCCCAACCAGGGCTTATTTTACCTCTCTTGCCTTGCTTTTACAACTAAATATAAATCAATGAGATGGGGCGTACAAGGCCTTCATAACGGCTTTGGGATTAGTTTCTGCTACCTTAAGCAATGCCAATGCAGGCCCTTCGGGGACTCTTCGACCTTGTTCCCAATTTTGTAAAGTATCAATGCTAACTCCGATCAGGTAGGCAAATTTAGCTTGAGATACATGAAGTTTTTTGCGAATATTTGTTACAATTATGGGGCTAAACTTAGAAGCCCTGGATGGTTTCATCCTGCCAGAGTGTATTTTTCTGGCTTGATCAATACTTTTTAATAACTCCTTGAAATCGCCATTTTTCATAGCACACCCTCTTTCACGTACTCAATTTTTCCCTACCGGTTAAAGTATACGCCATTGGCGTATGATTGTCAAGTTCTTATTTTTGACTATGACTTATCTCACTACCTCAATAGACGCGGGAGGCGGTAAAATCTAACATCAATCTCTCTCCAAAATAAAATCCCCTCCCCAACTTGAGGTTCCAATTTGGAACCTCAAGTTTGTAACCTCTTGTTCCGCAGGGAATTGCTCACTTGAGGTCGCAATTTGCGACCTCAAGTTGTTAACTTCTTGTGTCGCAAGAAGAAACATGCACTATTACGGAAGAATCCAGCAGATTTTTCCAACAAAAAAGGCGCCGGAAAAATCCAGCGCCTTGCGAAATAAATTGTGTCCCCGGAATTACAATAGCTATCTGCTCACCAGATGCGCTTTTTGCTTACGAATTTCATTTTCTATCTCGGGATGTTCCTTGACTTCTTTATACACTCTCTCCCGGATCCATCTCCTCATTAACGATTGATACTTGTCTCCCTTGATCTTGGCGATAATCTTTGCAAGATAAATCTGGCTCGGTTCCATTCTAAGGGTCAAAGCGCTCTTTTTCTCCCTATGCTCTTCGGCTGCTTTCTTAAGTAAGCCCATAGTAAATTCAAACGGCGCCTTCTCTTCTTTAAATTCATCCGGGAACTCAATAGGGCTATGCTTACTCCAAAATCTCGCCTCTTCCCTTTCATTTTTAAAT
>SCRK01000030.1 GCA_004298075.1 bacterium
TGTGCCGCGGCCAGCTGATATTGCACATAATCGCTGTGGGATGAATTGGGATAATCTTTCAGGATACGCGCGTAAATCTCTATTGCTTTGGCAAATTCACCGCTATCCTGATAAGCGTCCCCGATCTGAGAAAAAACCTCAACCTTCATCTCCCGGTCGCTGCTGTTTCCGGTGGATTTCTCGATCTCCTCTCTTGCCAAGCCTAACTGCCCCTGCTTAATGTAGGCCAGGCCTAAATTATAACGCAGCTTATTTGCCAGTTCCACGGGCACACTGTCTTTATCAATTTTATCCAGGCCCTCTTTATACACTTTAGCTGCTGCGGCATATTCCGCAAGATTGTATAGCGCATCCGCCTTTCCCAGGTAAGCCTGCGCCGATATCAGTGGATCGCTGTGCGCGTTAATAAGCTGCTCATAGATCTTCTTTGCCTCATAAACTCTGTTTGTCTGGAACATTAACAGCGCCTGGCCCAATAACATAATATCCGCGCTTTTTTTATCTAAAGCCGACTGCTTAATATCCTCAAAAACCTCTTCGGCTTCCTTATATCTTTTAAGCTTAAGGTAAGACCAGGCCAGACCTAATCGCGCCAGCGCTCCGACCTTATCATCACTGGCTACTTGAGATGATCTAAGGTAATTGGCGGAGGCCTCTTCAAGGCTATCAAGGTAATAATCGGATTCAGCCAGGTAAAAATAAAGGTAAGAGAGGTGCTGCGCGTCGTTGGCGTAAAGCTTAAAGCAGGGCTTGATCTTTTCCCTGAGTTCGGAGTATTCCTTAAGGTTATACAGGCACTCGATCACTTTGAAAGCGGCATCTTTGTTTTGGGGTTCCTTAGGGAATTTTTTCTGCAGGGCCTCGAACACCTCTATGGCCCCTCTGTACTTTCCCGCAAGAGAGAATGACCAACCCAATGAATAATACGCTGCCGGCGCGTAAGGGGACTGCGGAAAATCCTTGATCACCAATTCATAAAAGCCGGCAGCCTTCTCGTAATTATTGCCTTTTAAATGCACCTCGGCGATCCAGAAATAAACAGCATCTCTGAAACCCTTAGAGCCGGGCTCATTTGATAAACCCTCGAGAATATTTAATGCCTCCAGGTAACGGCCCTGGTAAAAATAACATTCAGCCGTTAAAAGCCCGGCCTCCTTTGCCTTAGTTGAGCCGGGGAACTCTTTTTGAAAACGCTCCAGCATCCCCAGGCTAACTTCATAAAAACCGTCTTCGTAGGCCTTTTTAGCCATAAAAAGTATTTCCGCTTCCTTGGCTTCTTCAACGACAGGGGAAGCCAGAGAACCGGTAGTCAAAACTAAGATAAAAATAGCTGCAAAAACCGTTTTTATGCTTTTCATCTTCTTGATAAAAATTCTTTCAAGGAGCCGGCGGTGTAAGAATTTTTTAAATTTAGCAGCTCCTCCGGCGAGCAGGCAGCCAGCAGTTCTCCGCCTTTATCTCCTCCTTCGGGCCCCAGATCAATAATAAAATCCGCGCATTTGATTACTTCTAAATTATGTTCAACCACCACAACCGTGTTTCCCCGCTCGACCAATCTCTGCAGCACGTTTATCAATCTGGCCACATCCGCGAAATGCAAACCCGTGGTGGGCTCATCCAGGAGATAAAGTGTTTTGCCGGTAGAGCGCTTGCATAATTCCGAAGAGAGTTTGATCCTTTGCGCTTCCCCCCCGGAAAGAGTGGTGGCGCTCTGCCCAAGCTGGATATAACCCAGGCCTACATCAAAAAGGTATTCTAATGTATTCCTTATTTTTGGGATATTAGCAAATAGCTCCAGGGCTTCCTCAACGGTCATCTCCAAAACGTCGGCAATTGACCTGCCCTTGTATTGGATCTCCAAGGTTGATGCGTTAAACCTTTGGCCCTTGCACAGATCGCATTTTACATATACATCAGGCAGGAAATGCATCTCGATCTTTTTTATCCCGTCTCCGGAGCAGGATTCACAGCGGCCGCCTTTGACATTAAAAGAGAACCTTCCCGGCTTATACCCCCTGACGCGCGCCTGGGGAAGCTGAGCGAATATATCCCTTATGTGGCTGAATATCCCGGTATAGGTTGCCGGGTTTGAACGCGGCGTCCTTCCTATTGGGGACTGGTCAACCACGATCACCTGATCGATATTTTCCGTACCCGTTATGCTCTTAAATGCCCCGGGCTTGACCTTGGACCTGTAGATCTTGCGTGCCAGCGCCGGATAAAGTATATCGCTGATCAATGTGGATTTACCTGAGCCGCTTACCCCGGTTACGCAAATAAGGGTGCCTAAAGGAAAACGCGGGTCAATATTCTTGAGATTGTGCTCACTTGCCCCTTTGATCTCGATATATTTCCTTGTTCTCCACGGCCTGCGCGTAATCGGCAAATCGATCTTAAGTTCTCTGCGCAGGTATTTCGCGGTCAAAGACTCCTTATCCCGCAGAAGGTCATCCCTGACCCCTGAAAAAATAACCTTTCCTCCGTGCCTGCCCGCTCCCGGGCCCAAATCAACTATGTAATCCGCCTCAAGGATGGTGGATTCATCATGTTCAACGACAACTAAAGTATTCCCCAGGTCGCGCAATACCTTTAATGTTGCCAGCAGCTTTTTATTATCGCGCTGGTGCAGGCCGATACTCGGCTCATCCAGGACATACAAAACCCCGACCAATCCCGAACCCACCTGGGTAGCCAGGCGGATCCTCTGCGCCTCACCCCCGGAAAGGCTGGAACTCTTCCTGTCCAGCGTCAGGTAATCCAGGCCAACATCAACGCAGAATTTTAATTTTCGGGTTATCTCTTTTAACCCCTGGTAGCTGACCGCCTTCTCCTTATCCGTTAATTGAAGTGAACTGAAAAAAATAAGCGCCTCTTTTATAGGCATCCGGGTGATCTCCCAGATATTCTTCTGGCCTATTTTTACCGCGAGGCTTTCGGCTTTTAGCCTTGCTCCTTTGCAGGCAGGACAAGAGAGGCTGGACATAAACAGGCTTATCTCTCCTTTAAGGTAATCGCTGTCTGTATGGTGGAACAACCTCTCCAAATTCGGGATAACCCCTTCAAAAGGCTTATTACCCACTATTTCATCCGAGCCGTAAAGGACCGCCTTTTGCACAAGCTTGGGTAATTTCTTAAATGGGGCATCCAAATCAAACTTCAGCCGGTAACTCAATTGGTGGATAAGCCAGCGGTAATAAAGTATGTAACCTCTGCCTCCGCGCTTCCAGGGAGCGATAGCTCCGGCGTTAATACTTTTTTCTCTATCCGGGATGATCAGCTCCGGGTCAAACTCAAGTTTAATGCCCAGGCCGTTACATTCAGGGCAGGCGCCATAGGGAGAATTAAAAGAGAAATCGCGCGGCTGCAGCTCCGCATAGCTTATGCCGCATTTCGCGCAGGCATACTGTTCGCTAAAAATCACATCCCTGGCTCCATCTTTGCTTAGAATAAGCATTCCCTTGCCTGTTTTAAGCGCGGTCTCCACAGAATCGGTAAGCCGCTTTTTGACAACCTGGTTGATATTCAGGCGGTCAACCACAATTTCAATGCTGTGGAGCTTATATTTTGCCAATTTTATTTTAGCGCCAAGCTCATAGACCTTGCCATCAACCCTGGCCCGCACAAATCCTGATTTCTGGATCTGCAAGAAAATATCCTTGTGTTCACCTTTCTTCCCGCTGACCAAGGGAGCAAGGATCTGCACTTCGCTATTTGCCGAAGAGCTCAGGATTGCCTCAACTATTTCTTGCGCGCTTTGCCTCTCAATAGGGGAGGCGCACTTATAACAATAAACCCTGCCGATCTTGGCGAATAATAACCTCAGGTAATCATAAATCTCGGTTTGGGTGGCGACTGTTGAGCGGGGACTGGCGGAGGCAGAGCGCTGCTCAATGGCGATTGCCGGGGATAATCCGGAGATGAATTCAACATCCGGTTTCTGCAGCTGCTCCAGGAACTGGCGGGCATAGCTGGAAAGGCTCTCCACGAATCTCCTCTGGCCTTCCGCGTAGATCGTATCAAAGGCAAGGCTGGATTTTCCCGA
>SCRK01000247.1 GCA_004298075.1 bacterium
ATCCCGGCAATTGTGCTGGGATTTTCTTTTTCACGGTGCTATAATATGAGCCGAGATGAAAGAATTCCCGCGTAATTTTCTTTGGGGCGCAGCTACTTCGGCGCATCAGGTAGAGGGCAACAACATCTACAATGACTGGTGGCTGGCTGAAGAGGCCGGAGCAATAAAAGAAGCTTCAGGCCGGGCCTGTTCCCATTATGAGCTTTATAGTGAGGATTTCGCGATAGCCGGACAGCTGCACCATAATTGCCACAGGTTTTCCATAGAATGGAGCCGCGTTGAGCCTCAGGAGGGTAATTTTGATCCCTTGGAGATCGAACACTACCGCAAGGTTATCGCGGATTTAAAAAGCCGGGGGATCCAGCCGGTAGTTACCCTGCATCATTTTACTAATCCCGCCTGGTTCAGCCGGAGAGGCGGATGGGTAAATTCCGGCCTGCAGAAATATTTCCTGCGTTTCACGGACAAGATAGTCAGGGAGTTTGGGGCTGAGGTAAAGTTCTGGATAACCATCAATGAGCCGCTGGTTTATTCCTCGCACGCGTATCTTTTGGGTGCCTGGCCCCCTAAAAAGAGGTCTTTATTTGAAACCGCCAGGGTAACCTTTAACCTGGCCCAGGCGCACATCAAAGCCTACCGCCTGATCCATAAGATTTACAAGGAGAATTCCCTGGATAAACCCATGGTTTCTATCGCCGCAAACCTGCAGGCATTCGAGCTCTGCAGGCCTACCCTGAAGAACAGGCTGTCTGTTTATCTGCGGCATAAATTATACAATCTTTATTTTATCGATGAGCTTTTCCGCAGGAAAACCCTGGATTATATCGGGATCAATTATTACGGCAGGAACCTGGTTGATGTGGAAAGTTGGGGCATAAGGCATTTATTGCTGGATACCTGTAAATACAACCACCATCCTTTACGGAAAAATTCCCTGGGCTGGGACATTTACCCCGAGGGGCTGTATAAACTACTGCTTGCCGTTAAAAAATATAACCTGCCTGTATTGATCACCGAAAATGGAATATGCACCGAAGATGATGATCTAAGATGGGATTATATCCGTGAGCACCTGCTCCAGATACACAGGGCTATCCAGGATGGGATTGGGGTCATGGGGTATATTTACTGGTCGCTGATCGATAATTTTGAATGGGATAAGGGTTTTACCCCGCGTTTCGGCCTGGTGCACGTAGATTACGGCAGCCAGAAACGTTCGGTCCGGCCAAGCGCCGAGAAACTCGCGCAAGTTTCCGCAAGCGGAATAATTTAATATGGATATCAAGGACAAAGAGTTCATCATAAAAGAGCTGCCTTTTTTTGCCGGGCTTACCGAAAGCGAGCTGGCAACAATTTGCCAAGCAAGTGAGATCGCCGATTACCGCAAGGGCGAGGTTATTTACGAAGAAGGTTCCAGCCCCAGCGCCTTTTATTGTATTATTTCGGGCAGGGTAGAGATTTATACTAAGGATAGCGCAGGCAGCCGCTTAACCCTGGAGTATCTGCACCGCGGAAAATATTTCGGGATCATCTCCCTGCTTACAGGCGAGGCGCACTCGGTGACCAGTTCGGCGATCAATGACTGCAGGGTCCTGGTGATCAAAAAGGATAATTTTGACCTGGTGCTAAAAAAGATCCCGCGCCTGGCTATTGATCTAAGCCGCACATTAAGCCGCCGCCTCAAACGCAAAGACATGCATCAGAAGAGGATTTTTGAAAGTACGGTCATCTCGATTTTTAGCTCATATTCACACGCGGGCAAGACCGTCTACGCCTTGAATCTGGCCCTTAGTCTTAACCGGCAAACGCACAAATCGGTGATCATCCTGGATATTTTACCCAGAGAAAAGACGCATACCCTGCCGCAGAGGCTGGAGATCGAAGAGCCGCCTATATTTGACCTGTCTTCGGGCGCCAACATTTATGAGCTGCCCAAAGATTTTGTTTGCAAGAGTAAGTTCGGCGTTGATCTGTTCTGTTTTTATTATCAGGAGGATGATGATGGCTGCCTCAAGAGGCTGGTTGAGATATTAAGCCTCCTGGTAAATGATTACCATTATATACTTCTGGACCTGCCCGCGGCCATGGACCGGGCGATCATCAGTATGCTCAACCAGTCTGACCTTATCCACATATTGAGCAGCCCTGATCCGGTGGATCTCAAGCGCACCAATAACCTGATCAACCGGCTTAAAAAAGATTACAATTTTGACCCACAGAAGATAAAAACCATTATCAATGAATATAAATTATCCAAGATCAACTATAGCCAGCAGTTGGATATCTTGGGCCAGGAAATTTTCGCTACCATCCCCAAAATAGAATTTAACGCGGCCCAGCGCCTGGTTATCGATGACCCCGATTGCGAATACTCTAAATCCGTCAGGAGGATAGCCCGCCAGGTGGCGGATTGCCTGGTGGGCCTGGTTTTAGGGGTAGGGGTGGGGTATGGATTTTGCCATATTGGCGTACTGAAGGTCATTGAGGATGAGGATATCCCCATTGATGTTATCGCCGGATCCAGTATCGGAGCGCTTATCGCCGGCCTCTGGGCTATCGGCAAAAGCAGCGGGGAGATACTGGAGATCACCCGGGAATTCAAGGAGCCAAAACATATCTGGGGGTTGATCGATATGACCTTTCCCCGCCTGGGTTTTATCAGGGGGAATAAACTTTACCGTTTTTTAAGAAGGCATTTCGGAGAAAAGACCTTTTATGACGTAAAGCTGCCTTTGAAGATAATCGCCAGCAACGTGCGCAGGAAGGAGCCGAAGATTTTGGACAAAGGCCTGTTGGTTGATGCTATAATGGCAAGCTGTTCCATGCCGGGTGTCTTTGCCCCCTTTAAGTTCAAGGAGGAGTTTCTCTTTGACGGAGGGGTGACCAACCCTCTTCCCACCGAGCCCTTATTAAAGATGGGGGTAAGGAAGATCATTGCCGTAAATGTAACACCCTCGCGGGAGGATATCCTGAAACAGCTGGCAAAACTTAAAGATCGTTCTCCCCGCGAATCCGGCCAGGATGCCCGGGAGAGGAAGCCGTTTGGCCTGCTTGGCCGCCTGAAGAGCATCTTCAACCTGAATATCCTGGATTTTATTTTCAGCAGCGTTGAGGTTTTGCAGTCGGAGGTAGCCAGGCGCGAAGGTGAGCTGGCGGATATTGTGCTGCATCCAGATACTACCGGATTGTTTTGGCTTGAGCTGCACAAGGCCGATGAGTTTGCCCGGCGCGGGGAGGCCGAGGCGCGCAAGAACTTAGATAAGATCCGGCAATTGGTCAATGAATAGGAGGAG
>SCRK01000248.1 GCA_004298075.1 bacterium
TTAGCTGTTTTTATGCGTTCGTCGATAGGAGGATGATCAAAAAACAGGAACTTAGCTATCGGATGCGGGTTTCTATCGGAAAGATTTTGGCTAGCCAGCTTCTCCATCAGCGATATAAACGCCTCTTTCGCGCCGGTAACTTCAAGCGCCAGCTTATCCGCCTCCCTTTCAAAGTGGCGGCTTAAAAAAGCTTCCAGGGGCTGCATTATCGCGCCGAAGATCATAAAGTAAAGGAACACCAGCGGCAGGCTGGCTAACTGCCCTAGGGAATTCAATTTAAACAACCCTAAGGCATATCCGCTGGTTTTAAAAATGAGGAAAAACAGCCCCAGGGTGACCAGGGAATTTAGGCAGATCAATTTAATTATATGCTTAAGCCGGTAATGGGCGAACTCATGCGCCAGGATCACCTCGATCTCATCATGGCTGTATTTGTCTTTCAAAGTATCGGCTAAAATAACCCGCCTTGTCCTGCCCATCCCGGTAAAAGCGGCGTTTGCCTTTAATGTCTTTTTGCTGAAATCTATCTCAAAGACATCCAGCAGTTTTACCCGCATTGCCTGGGCCAGCTTGAATATCCTTTCGCGCAAAGGCAGGTCATCTAATTTTTTGTATTTAAAAAATAACGGGATGATCAAAACCGGGGTTAATTTCGCCAGGACCACGCTAAAGAACACCCAGAATAGAGAAACAGCCAGCCACCACCAATCGCCGAACTTCGCCAGGAGCCAGTAAAAAGCCAGGACCAGTATCAGTGAGATTATATAACCCAGGAGACCGGACTTCAGTTGATCCAGCCACCAATCTCCCAGTTTTTGTTTGGAAAGATTGAATTCATGCTCCAGGGTATAGCCGGCGTAGTAATTTATCGGTAAATTCAATAAATAATAAATGAGTGAAATGACTAGGAGGAACGCGGCGATTAACAAGTAGTGCGGCAGGTGTAAGCGCGTAAGAGAATATTCCAAGGCCCAGGAGAACCTTGTACCCAAAAAGATCAGGATCAGGGTTATGGAGTAAAAAACAGCTACGCCGCTTAAAAGATATTTTGTGTTGGAGTAGCGTTTGGCGGGATCAGTCATCCCTAAGCTGATTTATTCTTCTTTGCTGCCGGGGCGACATTGACGAATGTGCGCACCTTGCCATGGCTGGTCTTCCTGCGCGTGAAGTATACCGAGCCGGCGCAGGCGGCAAACAAGGTTCCCAGGCCGCGGACATTCACCCCGGCCTTATAAGTATCTACCCCGCGCACCAGGATCTGGCCCGTCTTGACCAGCTTGCCTCCTGAAACTTTATTCGCTTTGTCTTTCTTGGGTGTTGAAAATCCACCTATCATTTTAATTTCCTCCTTAATTTAATGAAGCAAAGAATTTTACCATAGAATCTTCATTTAAGCAACACTTCTTCGTCTTTATCCGGGATAGATACATCCAGGCCCTTCTGGTTCAAAATATCATAGAGGGCTTGCGACTGATCGGGTTCCCCATGCACCAGAAAGATCTTTTTAAGCGGCAGGGAGCCGGTGACAAACTCCAAAAGTTCCCCCTGATCCGCGTGGCCCGAGAAAGCGTTGATCACCACCACCTCGGCGTTAAGCTCATACTCCACCCCGAATATCCTTACAAAAGGCAGCTTCTCCACGATCCTTCTGCCCAGGGTATCCCGCGCCATATACCCGACCACCAGGATCATATTGCGCGAATCCTCGATATTATTCTGCAGGTGATGCAGCATCCTTCCGGATTCGCACATCCCGCTGCCGGCGATAATGATCATCGGCCGCCTGTCTATGTTCAGGGCCTTGGAGTCTTTTTGTTCGCGGATAAAACGCAGATTCAACAGTTCAAAGGGATTATCCCCCCGGCTGAAAGCCTGGCGGGTTTTATCGTTCAAAGAATCCATATGGTATTCAAATAAATCCGTGATATCCGTGGCCAACGGGCTGTCCACGTAGATGGGAACAGAGGGAATAAGCTTTTCTTTAAGCAGTTCGCCTAAGAAATAAACCACCTCCTGGGTGCGCTCCAGGGTGAAAGCAGGGATCAAAACCTTGCCTCCCCTTCTTATGGCGCGGGAGACCGCCTCCCTTAATTTTGACTGCGCCTCATCAATTGGGCGGTGCGACCTTCCGCCGTAGGTAGACTCCATGATCAGATAATCCAGGCCCTTAGGGATCACCGGATCATTCAACAAAGGCAGGTCTCTCCTCCCCAGGTCCACGGCATAACCCAGGCGCAAAGACCGCTCTCCATCCTTAATATCCAGGATGATTATCCCTGAACCCAGGATATGGCCGGCATCGGTGATCGTGGCGCAAATATCCCTGGCAATACAGAACTTCTGGTTATATGAAATGGAGCGAAATATTTTGGTGGCTCTAGAAGCCTCTTTTGCCGTATATAGGGGCTTACGCAAGGCAAGGCCCAGCCGCTTATTGATCTTGTTTACGTAACGCACATCCTCTTCCTGGATCTTTCCCGAATCGATCAACATAAGATTCGCCAGGTCTTTGGTGGCGGCAGTAGCATAAATCTTGCAGCGCAGGCCTTTTTTGATCAGGTTGGGGATATTGCCGCAGTGGTCAATGTGCGCGTGCGACAAAACCATGGCGTTGATCGTGCGCGGATTATAATTAAAGGTGGTATTGACCGTGTAGAAAGCGTCGCGGTGCCCTTGGAAGAGGCCGGCGTCAAGCAGTATCTCCGTTTTTCCAGCGGTGACCAGATGGCTTGATCCGGTGACGGTTTTTGCGCCCCCGAGAAATTTAATTTTTACGGCCATTTAAAATATGCTGGGGGACGTTCCCCATCATTTGTCGTAGGTAGAATAAAAATAGGGTGTGTGCGCCATGAACTCCGCGGCACACGTATCAACCAGCTTAAAATCCGGGGCAAGATTCATTGACTTTCTTAAAACGCGCACCTCCTCTTCACTGGAAGACAAAAGCCTGGCTAACTGCCTGTCGCTAAAACCGTATTCCTTGGCTTTTTTAAACAGCTCCGGCGAGAGGTTTTGCTTATTTTTAAGCAGCTCGTTCTCGCAATCAATGATCTCTTTGATATTATATAAAAACCAGCGGTCGATCCTGGTCAGGCCGTAGATCTTGTCAATATCCAGGCCGGCGCGAAAGGCATCTCCGATATAAAAGATCCTTTCGGCATTAGGAGTTTTGAGTTTTCCCTCGATCTTATCCAGGATCACATCGTTAACTTCAATATTTACCGGATCTTTGAATACAATGCTCTCCAGCCCGAACTTCTTGATCTCCAGTGAGCGCAGGCCCTTTTGCAGCGCCTCTTTAAATGTGCGGCCGATAGACATTGCCTCCCCTACTGACTTCATGGATATACCCAGGGTAGAGTCCGCAGAAGCGAATTTTTCAAAAGTAAATCGCGGCACCTTTACCACGCAGTAGTCGATTGCCGGCTCAAAACAGGCTGGGGTCTCGCGGGTAATATCATTGGGTATCTCATCCAGGGTGTAACCGACGGCAAGCTT
>SCRK01000249.1 GCA_004298075.1 bacterium
CTCAAAACCTTTTTGCTTAAGCAGGAAGCTTACCGCCAGGGAGCCCAGGCGCATTACCGAGCTCTGCAGGTCAGTGACATTGATCGCGTCAACTTTGGAGCGGATAAGCTCGGCATCCTCCAGAAGTTTTCCCGTCTGGATGCCCTTGCCCGGGCCGACCTCTGAGGTGACCAAGAACTTGCCTGCCTGTAGTTTTTCTTTAAAAGTCATTCTATTGCTGGGATTTGGCGGCTTCCACTAAATTGCGCATCAACATGGTTACAGTCAGCGGGCCTACTCCTCCGGGAACAGGAGTGATATAGGATGCGCGCTTTTCTGCCGTCTCAAATTCCACATCGCCTACGATTTTATCGGCAACGCGGTTTATCCCCACATCGATAACCACAGAGCCCTCTTTGACCCACTCTCCTTTGATCAAACCGGCCTTGCCTACAGCGACAATTAAGATCTCCGCTCTCCTGACATGCTCCTCTAATTTTCCGGCTTTTGAGGTGCCGATGTGGCAGACCGTGACCGTGGAAAATTTATCCAATAACAAAAGCGCTAAGGGCTTGCCCACTATTTCGCTGTGGCCGACGATCACAGCCTCTTTGCCGTATAGGTCTATGCCGCTGGCGTTGATCAGCTCCATGGCCGAAGCCGCGGTGCAGGGAATAAGCTTTGCCTTGCCGAACAGGAGCCTGCCGATATTTGCCGGATGCATGCCTTCGATATCTTTACCGGGTTCGATGAACTGGCTGATCTTTTTGTAATCTATGTTTACCGGAAGCGGCATCTGGATAATTATGCCATTAACCGAACTATCGGAATTAAATTTGCGGATAAGCTCGACAAGTGTGGACTCGGAAGTATCTTGAGGCAGGCTCTGAAGCCGGTATTCAATGCCTAAACTCTCCGCTGTTTTTGCCTGTGACTTGACATAAGCGGCTGCGCCCGCATTCTCTCCAACCATAATGCTGGCCAGCACCGGTTTATTTTTCAAGGAAGCTGCCTGTTTCCTGATATCCTCTTTAATTTTTTCGGCTAAAGGCTTACCCTCTAATAATTTTGCCAACTCTATCCTCCGTGTTTTTACGTATCCTTTTGACCATCTTATCCATCTGATTGAGTTCTTTCCTGATCCCCTGAGCCAGCTTCTCCTGGCCCAAACTTTTTAAATTGATCTCTATATTAAAGGCCGCGCAGACAAAAGCCGATTCCAGAAGCACTGCCGCCACCGCCACATCGCTGATCAGATAAATATTGCCTTTCTTTATTAGCGGCGGGCATAATTTGGCTGCCTGACAACACAGCCTGGACAGCATAAGCGGCACATCCAATGCCTTTCTGATATCTTTGCTTTGGTAGGCAACCACATCTAAATCCACCAGCTCCAGAAAATCCTTCCTTAATCTCTCAGACTTAAGCAAGATATCCTTCAACTCCGCTTCAAAAAGAGCATATTTAGGCTTGCCCAGGGTAAAGTTTACCACCATACTGATAAGGCTTGCAGCCATAGCCGCGTTTAAAGCAGCGGCCGAGCCTCCGCCTGGGGCAGGAAGCTTAGCGGAAAGGTCATCCAGGTATTTGGTTAAATTTTGATCTTTATATTCCATAGCTTAACTCAAAGGCGTCTTTGATCAGGGCTATTTCCGGAGGATTATTTTCATATAATAACGTTACCACATCGAACCGCGCTGAACGCTCAAGCAGTTTATTTTCTTTTAAGTA
>SCRK01000250.1 GCA_004298075.1 bacterium
GCACCGCGAACAAAATGCCGACCTGACAGTCGGCGTCGTGGAGATGGATAAAAGTAAATCCAAACACCTGGGGGTGGTTGAGGCCGACGCTGCGGGCCGGGTCACGGGTTTTTATGAAAAACCGGCAGAACCCAAGACCATTCCCGGCAAGCCGGATAAGATCTATGGCTCAATGGGGATCTATGTGTTCAACCAGTCCGTGCTTATGCAGGAGTTGCTGCAAGATTCAAAGAGCAATAAATCTTCCCATGATTTCGGCAAAGACATCATCCCGCAGATGTTGAAAAAAGGTATGAAGATAATGGCCTTTGATTTTCGCGACAAGAACAAGAATGAAGAATACTGGCGGGATATCGGGACCATTGACGCTTACTATGAAGCGAATATGGAATTGATCCAGGTCAACCCGACTTTTAATCTTTATGATCAGGAATGGCCGCTACGGACCTTTCAGGAGCAGTATCCTCCGGTTAAGACAGTGCACGCCGGAGACAAGGAAGAGGGAAGGGTGGGCCTGGTGCTTGATTCCATAGTTTCTGAGGGGTGCGTAGTTTCCGGCGGACGCGTGCAGCGTTCCATACTTTCTCCGAATGTCAGGATAAACAGCTATTCGGAGGTCTATGATTCCATACTTATGGAAAGTGTCCATGTCGGCAGGTATGCCAAGATCAAGCGGGCGATCATCGATAAGGATGTAAGCATACCGCAGGGCATGGTCATCGGTTATGATCTAAAAGAAGATAAGAAGAAGTTTTTTGTCAGCGAGTCAGGTATTGTTGTGGTGGCTAAGGGCACAGAAATTAAATGATCAGAAAAGCAAAGATCAAAGATATCAAACAGATCCAGGCGCTGATCGGCTGTTTTGCCAGGCTGGATGTCATGCTGCCGCGCTCGCTGAATGAGCTTTATGAGAATATCCGGGATTTCTGGGTTTATGAAGAGAAGGGAAAAGTGGTTGGCTGCGCAGCCTTGCATATTTCCTGGGATGATCTGGCGGAGATCAAGTCCCTGGCAGTTGCTAAAAATAAACAGGGAAAAGGCGTTGGAAGAGACCTGGCGGCTGCCTGCCTGGCGGAAGCTAAAGTCATGGGAGCAAAAAAGATCTTCGTGCTTACCTATAAACCGGAATTCTTTAAGAAGCTGGGTTTTAAAAGGATCAAACAGTCCGCCTTGCCGCATAAGATCTGGGCGGAGTGCATCAACTGCAGCAAATTCCCCAACTGCAAAGAAATTCCCCTTCTAAAAATATTGTAAAATAATCTTTTTATGTTATAATTCTTGAATTAACTAACGGGAGGAAAATCATGGATTATTTGCTTACCGACGAACAGAAGATGATCAAGGACTTGGCGCATAAGATCGCCGAAGAGAAGATCCGGCCGGTCGCCGCCAAATATGATATCAGCGAAGAATACCCCTGGGATGTTTTGAAGGTTATGGCAGAGTCGGATATGTTCGGCTTGTTTATCCCTGAAGAATACGGCGGCCTGGGTACCAGCATTATGAATTTGTCCCTGGCTACCGAGGAATTCTCCCGGGCCTGCGGAGGTATCGCGGTTTGCTATGCGGCCAGCGCCTTAGGGACTTTTCCGATCGTGCTTTTTGGCAATGATGAGCAGAAAAAGAAATACCTGCCGGATCTAGCCAGCGGAAAGAAGGTAGCGGCATTTGCCATCACCGAGCCGGAAGCCGGTTCCGATGCTTCAGCGATCAAGACTACTGCTAAGAAGGAAGGGGAGCATTATATCCTTAACGGTTTAAAGCATTTTATCACCAATGGCGGGGACGCGGAAACTTATGTTGTAATTGCCATGACTAATAAGGAAAA
>SCRK01000251.1 GCA_004298075.1 bacterium
AGCATGTGTTTGGCGATAAAAACAGTTGCTCCCGTATATTTTAAAGTACCTGCCTGCACGAATAAAAGCAGAAAGAACAGCAATGTCCACCACTCCACATCCTTTTCAATAAATTTCCTGGCCTTGCGGTGCTTCCAGACCATCACCAGCCCGCTGGTAATCAGCGGGACGACCAATAAAACAGTATTCGCGGGCAGGCCCCAGGCTATCTCCATCCGGTGATGCAGGGATATAAAAACCAGCATAAACCCGAATATCCCCAAGCTTATTTTCAGCTCCTTCTCCGGAGGCACAGAGATAAGCCTGAGCAAAATCTCATTAGCCCCCAACCTTTCCATCTGTTGGTCAAGGAATTTGACCTGCTTCCTATACCAGAACAAAAGAATAAAAATAGTAACCAGTAAACAGGCTACGGCTAAAGGAAAGGCCTTAACGATAAAATCTTCAAAGGTCAGGCCGGACTTAGAAGCTATAAGAATGCCGATGGGGTTGCCTAAGACCGTTGCCGCGGAGCCGATATTGGTGGTTAAGACAGAAAGTATAATAAAGGGCACGGGATCGGCTTCAAAATAATCACAGATCTCCAGGATAGCCGCTACGATAAAGATGATAGAAATCACTTCGGATACGGCGCAGGCCAGAATGAATGAAATGGCAGCGATAAAAAAAGCGAACTTCCTGCCGGTAAGCCTGGGGATGCGCAGGATCAGGCTGACTATCCAGGCAAAAACCCCGCAATCCTTGAGTAAACCGATGATCACCATCATCCCGACCAGGAAAAGGATCACCTCCAGCGACGAGAATTCAATGACATGCTCCAGGTCGATGGTCTTGGTCATCAGTAATATGGATGTGCCGATGAAGGCAAAGCTAAGGCGGAAATCCCAGAAGAAAAGCGTACCCAGGATGGATGCGGAGAATATGCCTATAGAAAGGGCCTGCTGCGTATTCATCCCCCAGGAATGGGCCGAGATCCCCAGGGAAAGAGAAAGCAGGAATAAAGAAAGCAGCTTAAAAAGAAGGCTTTTCATTGATTGGAAATGAGCCTTTAGCAGCCTGGCGGTTAATAAATTGCTGCCTTGATACGTGAGCGCAGCCCGCGGTGGATAGCTGCCGCGAAGATAACCTTCAATATGTCACCCGGTATAAAAGGCAAGAAACCGAGTAAGAATGCCCGGCTTAACGGCCAGGAGAGGCTTACTTTTAACCAAAGCATACCGCAAGATAAAAGCGCCAGGTCCGCGAATAACAGCGTGAGAAGAATAACCGGCCATCCTTGTTTTTCCCGGGCAAACAAGCCCCCGGCGAGAAAAGAGGCTAAAACAAAACCGGCAATATATCCTCCGGTTGGGCCAAAAAGATAAAGCCTGCCCACTCCGGTTCCTGCAAACACCTGAAAACCTGCCAGGCCCAAAAGCATATAGAGGCTTTGCGTGAAAAACCCCAATTTCCTGCCTAATAACGACCCTGAAAGCAGGACAAAAAATGTCTGCAATGTAAACGGCACGGGGGTGAACGGCAGAGGTATACGCACAAAGGCGGATAAGGCAGTCAGGAGAACGAAGGCCGTTACAGCCAAAACGCGGCAGATCATTTTATTCCTGATAAGTTCCCTGCTTACGATCGCTTCCATAATAATTCTCCTGTTTTCCATTCTGTTATTCTTTAGCTATAGCCAAGGTGATCACTCCAGCTAAGATCAGGAACAAGCCGATACAACCCTTGACGATCAAAAGCAGCGCCTTCCAATATTTCAGGATCGCCAGCCCTCCTAAAACCAAAAACACCAAACCTAAAACAACCTTAAAAAGCGTGGATAAGCTCTT
>SCRK01000252.1 GCA_004298075.1 bacterium
ACCACACGGTTAGAATAACCCCATTCATTATCATACCAGGAGAGCACCTTTACGAAATCATCCTGGATAACTTTAGTGCAATTGGCGTCAACCACCGAGCTTAGCAGGCAATGGTTAAAATCCACCGAAACCACGGGGTCTTCAGTGTATCCGAGCAGCCCTTTCATCGCACCTTCCGAGACTGCCTTAAACGCCGCGTTCAATTCTTCAACAGTAACTTTTTTGGCCAACGTCGCGGTAAGATCGACTACCGAAACATTCGGCGTAGGCACGCGGATAGCAAAGCCATCCAGTTTGCCTTTTAACTCCGGGATAACCAATGATATTGCCTTGGCAGCTCCGGTTGATGTGGGGATCATGGAAACCGCGGCAGCGCGGGAACGGCGCAGATCCGAATGCGCCATATCCTGCAGCCTCTGGTCATTGGTGTAGGAATGTATCGTGGTCATTAGCCCTTTGACAATACCCCAATTATCATTCATCACCTTGGCGATCGGCGCAAGGCAGTTAGTGGTGCATGAGGCATTGGAGATCACATGGTGGTTCTTGGGATCATACTTTGATTCGTTTACGCCTAATACGATCGTTATGTCTTCCCCCTGGGCAGGAGCCGAAATTATAACCTTTTTAGCCCCGCCGCGGGTAATGTGGTTCTCAGCGCCCTTTACCGCTTTACCCTTCTTATTAACCCCGTCTTGCTTAATGGTAAATAAGCCGGTGGACTCGATCACTATCTCTACCCCTAGATCTTTCCAGGGCAACTCCGCTGGGTCGGTCTTCTTTAATACCTTGATCTCCTTGCCATTTACCGTGATCACGTCATCGGAAGTTGCCTTGACATCACCGTTAAAACGGCCGTGCACGGAATCATATTTAAAAAGATAGGCATTGCTTTTGGCATCAGTCAGGTCATTGATCGCCACCAGCTCTATATCCTTGCTCTTCTTCTCTAATATCGCGCGCGCCACCAGCCTACCGATCCTTCCAAAACCATTGATACCTACTTTTACCGCCATTTTGAGCTCCTCTCTTAATTGTTGTTTTTCCCTATCTACTAACTGCTACCTACCCTATATTTTATTTTTATTCTTTATACGGCTTTTAGATACTGCGCGGCTAATTCGGGCGAGGTTTGATCGAGGTAAAAACCGGTCCCCCACTCAAAACCTGCAACTTGCGTCAGCTTCGGCATGATCTCCATATGCCAATGGTAATACTCCACGTCACTTTCGCCGTTAATAGGCGCAGAATGAATTATATAATTATATGACAAATTTACAAATACTTTTTTTAATTTTGTCAGGGTATCCTTTAATATCTGCGCTAATGCCGAAACCTCATCGCCCGATATATGGCAGAAATAACCGCTGTGCTGTTTGGGCATGATCATGATCTCAAAAGGGAACCGGGAGACAAACGGGCAAAATGAGATAAAATATTTATTTTCCAGGATTATCCTTGCCTTATCCGATATCTCCTGGCGGATAATATCGCAGAATATGCAGCGCTCGCGGTAATTATAATAATTGCGCGCCCCGTGGATCTCCTCCAGCGCGTTCTTAGGCACCATAGGCAGGGCGATCAACTGGGTGTGCGGATGCTCAAGAGAAGCACCCGCCGGAGCGCCATAGTTGCGGAAGATCATAATGAATTTAAAACGCTTGTCCTTCTTCAAATCTGCCGCGCGCACGCAGCACATCTTCAGATAATCCTCGATCTCCTGCGGCAGCAACTCGGGTATATCCTTATTATGATACGGGCTTTCGATCAGGACTTCATGCGCGCCTATGCCATTAGACATATCGTAGATACCTATCCCCCGGCGGTCAAGCTCACCTTCTATCTGTAAAGCGGGGAACTTATTAGCCACCACGCGCACCTGCCAGCCCGGGGTATTGGCTTGCGTCCCGGGGTCGCGAAAAACACTGATCTCCGGAGGGGTCATGAATTCATTGCCGTAGCAAAATGGGCACAGGCCTCCTTCGGCAATATACTGTTCGTATTCAAAATCTTCCGGCTTACGCGGGTGGTCCGTATCCACGATCACCCAGCGGCCTACAACAGGATCCCTTCTCAACTCTGCCATTTAGACTTGTACCTCTCTTAAGAATTTAGCGGTCTCCTCCGGAGGAAGCGGGCAGATATAAAAACCCGTGCCCCACTCAAAACCAGCGACCCTGCTCAAATGCGGCATGATCTCAATATGCCAGTGATAATCGTAATCAATGGTTTTCCAGTATCCGGCCTTTTGCCTGCGGAAAGGAGCGGTATGGATCACATAATTATAGTGCGGATCATTTAACCCTACTTTCAGTTTTAAAAGCACGGTTTTAAGCACGCGGCCCAAGTTCCTTACGGACTCAGCATCCATACAGGTGTAATCGCTGCAGTGCCTTTTAGGCAGGATCCAGGTCTCAAAAGGAAAACGCGCGGCAAACGGGCTTATCGCCACAAATCCGTCCAGTTCCAGGATCACGCGGTCTTTTTGAGCAAGCTCCTG
>SCRK01000253.1 GCA_004298075.1 bacterium
GACGCCATCCACGTAATAGACAATTTGGCGGTGATCGATTATCATAAGTGTACCTCCTGCGGGGACTGCGTTAAGGTTTGTCCTGCCAAAACCATAAGGATAAGAGAATGAAGCTAGCCATATTTGCCTCAGGCCAGGGGAGTAATTTCTCGGCGATTGTTAAGGCAATAAAAGACGGCAAGATCAAGGTCGGATTAGTGGTCTTGGTTTGCGATAAACCAGAGGCCCGGGTTATTTCGCGGGCGAAAAAGGCAAAGACCGCGGTAATTTTGGTTAAGCGCGAAGATTTTTCCGGCCGGGCCGAATTTGAAGCAGCGATAATCCAGAGGCTTAAAAGCTACAAGATAGGCCTGATCTGCCTGGCAGGATTTATGCGGATGCTCAGCCCGGGTTTTGTCAGGAAATACCATAACCGGATCATGAATATCCATCCCTCGCTGCTTCCCGCCTTTAAGGGCTCCCATGCCATAAAAGACGCGCTGGATGCGGCCGTCCCCTTTACCGGGGTTACCGTGCATTTTGTTGATGAAGAAATGGACCATGGCCCGGTTATCCTGCAGCAAAAGGTCCGGATCACAAGTAAGGATACATTAGCTTCTCTTGAAAAGAGGATCCACTCTGTAGAGCACAAGCTCTATCCTCGGGCAATCAGGTTTTTCTGTGAAGGCAAGATCAAGGTAAGGGGTAGGAAGGTAGAAATATCTAATCCTTAGGATTGGCCAGGATCGCGGCCTGGTTAAGGATAGTTTTTGCCCCTGTTTCCAGGTTTACCAGCTCAACGATATTAAAATCTTTATAACCATAGATATCCAGGGTATGGGCGACTATCTTTAGAACCTCTTTATCGATATCCGCGTTCTTTTCTACCTCGGGTTTCTGGAATTTCAGCCTTATGCGGTTGCGGATCTGGTAGGTGATAAATTCCTCCAGGGTTATATCCCGGTAAAGCAGGTGCCCTCCCTCCTTATCCCCGATAATGCCGGGGGAGACTTCCGTATCCTGGACAATGCGGTGCTGGTATTCGCTCTGCGAGATAAAGCCGTAGGATAATTTTTTTAAGTCCAGGCAATGGAATATCTGTTTTATCTCAAAACCGTTCTTGATATCCGCCGTAACTATGCAGAAGAAGAGGGGAGTGTATTTCTCGGAGTTATCTACGCTAAAAAGCACCCTGCGGACAACCTGCAGGACGTTGAAGATCTTTTCATTTACCGTCTTGTCTAAAGTCATCTCCTGCGTTTTTTGAGTTTCATTAACAGGCTTGATGAGGTAGCTGACCTCTAATTTCCCATCGTTAAGCGTATTCTCTTTATCTTCAACCAGGAACCTCTCAATATATTTTTCCGGCTTTTCCGGCTTGGAGATAATATCTTCAAGCGGCATATATACCCAGAGTGTCCGGCCTACCAGCTTGGCTGAAATATCCAGCTTGTATTCTTTTTTGCAGATATCTTTAACTGCCTGAGGTATTTTTTCCTTCGGGAATGAAGGTGAGGTGGAGGAGGTGCAGGCGGATAGAAAGAAAATTAAAGGAAGAAGCTTAAACCCGGCTTTTGCCAAACTCCTTGAAGATAGCTTCGATCTCATCATAATTAAGTTCATCTTTTGCTACCAGCTCTTTGGCCAGCTTGTCCAGGAGCGGCTCTTCTTTTTTTAAGAGAACGGTTACTTCATCAAGGCAGGTTTTTAATATGTGCTGTACATCCGCGTCAAGCTTTGCTTTGAGATCTTCGGAGATCTTATCAACGATCTCCCAGTTTCCTAACAAGCCGGATTTACCCATCCCCACGTTCCAGACCATCTGATGGGCATAATGCATGGCGGAGGAGAAGTCAGCGAATACGCCGTTAGTGGTAGCGTTATATTTGATCATCTCCGCGGCGTAAGAGCCCAGGCATATTTTTATCTGGGCGTACATTTTGTTTGAGTCCTTGACAAAAGTGTCCTCTTTCTCCGGCACCCAGGTAACTCCGCCTGTCGGACCGCGTGGGGTGATGGTTATTTTGAATACATCCTGGGTTGGGGCGAAGAGATAGGTAACAACGGCGTGGCCTGCTTCATGGTAAGCGATCTGCCATTTTTCCTTTTCGCTTAATTTTATCCTGCGTTTTATCCCTAAGGCGATCCTTTCCCGCGCTTCATCGATCTCCCTCATGGAAATCAATGTTTTTTGGTTGCGCACGGCAATAAGCGCTGCCTCCCTTACGATATTGGCTATATCCGCGGGGCTTTGCCCGACGGTAATCCGCGCCAGGCGGTCAAGCTTTACATCAGCGGGGTCATATTTGACTTTATTAAGATAGTAGGCGAAGAGTTTTTGGCGGTCCTCAAGGTTAGGCTTATCCACGATGATCTTGCGGTCAAATCTCCCGGGACGAAGCAGGGCTTCATCTAAATATTGTTCCGGGGCGTTGGTAGCGCCGATCAGGACAACATTGTAATCCTTATCTTTAAGCCCGTCCATTTCAACCAGGAGCTGATTAAGGGTTGTGTTGTGTTCGGTAGTTCCCCCAAATCCCCGGTCCATAGCCCGCTGCGCGCCTATGGCATCCACCTCGTCAATAAAAATAATGCATCCACCTTCCAGTTCAGCCAACTGCTGGGCTTTTTTGAACAGCGAGCGCACGCGTCCAGCCCCTACGCCGACGAACATCTCCACAAATTCCGAGCCGGACATGGAGATAAAGGGAAGATTGGCTTCCGTGGCGATGGCCTTGGCCAAATAAGTTTTTCCGCAGCCCGGAGGACCGAGCACCAGGATGCCTTTGAGGATCTTTCCTCCGATGCGCTGAAGGCTGGCCCGGTCGGTAATTAATTTGACTACCTCCAGGGCTTCCTGTTTGGCTTCATCCATTCCGATAACATCCTTCCAGGTGATCCCCACATCTCCTCCGGAAACGGATTTTTTTTGAGTTTGGGAAAAGGAAGAAGCCCCGCGCTTAAAATAAAGCCAGTACATTAAATAGGTATATACGAAGCCGAAGATAAGGGCCATGATGATCTGCAGGTAAAGCTGCAAGGGGATCATTGCCAGCTGCGATTGCCTCAAGTATGATTCGGATTCATTCCAGGCGCGGATGCCGATAATGACGAAAATAGTCAGGGATATGCCTAAGGCCAGAAGAGCGGTAAAGAGGAGGGCCTTTAGCCAGTGCAACTTTATGTAGAACCTGATCTTCTTCCAATTCATGATTTCTCCATTTTTAGTGGTAACTTGGATAATTAGAAAATAACATATCTGGTATCTCAAGTCAAACCTTTTTTGTGGGTAGAAGCATCTTGACTTGGTTTATTTTGCGTGTATAATTATTAAGTTGTCTAACGAATATTTATATAAGGAGAATAAAGATGGCAAAGATCAAGAAGGTTTTAGGCCGGCAGATCCTGGATTCCCGGGGCAACCCGACGGTTGAGGTTGATTGTATCCTGGATAACGGGATACTCGGCCGCGCCGC
>SCRK01000254.1 GCA_004298075.1 bacterium
AATTTTGATATGGTTTATCATTACCGTCCGGCGCAGAATGTGGTATCCCGGCCGGTTATGTCGGGAGGCCGGGGTTATTATATTATCGGCCATCATGAAATAATGCTTCCTCTTTTGGCTCAGGCGGTAATTGAGAAAATATGATAAAGCTTAAGAGCATCATCAATAAATTCAACCGCGCCAAGATCCTGGTGATCGGGGACCTGATCCTGGATGAATATATCCGGGGCAGCGTAGAGAGGATATCTCCCGAAGCGCCCGTTCCTGTGCTTTGGGCAAAAAAACGCACCTTTGTCCCCGGAGGCACGGCTAATGTCGCCAATAATATCCGGTCCCTGGGGGGTGAGGTAACTTTACTCGGGGTTACCGGAAAGGACGCCAACTCCAGGATCCTGTTGGGAGAGTTGAAGAAGCGGAAGATAAATTGCAAGGGGGTATTCGTCGAGCCGGGAAGGCATACGACAGTCAAGACGCGCATCCTCGCCGGCCATCAACAGGTAGTCAGGGTGGATTGGGAGCATACCCATCCGCTTGCGAAAGAGCTGAATTCAAAGATCCTGAAGTATATTGAAAAGAATATCCGTTTATTTGACGCGGTGATCGTCGAGGATTACGGCAAGGGCGTGATCAATGTGCCGTTGCTTGAGAGGCTTATCCAGCTGGCCAAGGCGCACGGCAAGATCATTACCGTGGATCCCAAAGAGGAGAATTTCCTGTATTACCGGGGGGTTACTTCGATTACCCCTAACCGCAAGGAGCTGGAGAATGCCATCAGGAACCTTAAGATAAAAGACGAAACCAACAGGTTCAAGGTCAATAATGACAAGCTGTTTACGGATAAGGATGTGGATGAAGCCAGCCGCCAGATCCTGAAATATTTAAACCTGGATTCTATCCTGGTCACTTTGGGCGAGCAGGGGATGAAATTATTCCAGAAGGGCGGAGGTGCGGCATACATTCCTACCGTGGCTCAGGAGGTTTTTGATGTTTCCGGGGCAGGGGATACGGTGATCGCCGCTTTTACCCTGGCTCTCTGCGCCGGGGCTTCTAAATTGGAAGCAGCGCATATCGCCAATTTCGCCGCCGGGATCGTGGTGGGTAAACTGGGAACAGCGGTAATAACTTCAAACGAACTTTTAGAGAGGATAAAATAATATGGATGTGATCGGGGTTATCCCGGCGAGGTATTCATCAACAAGATTCGCGGGTAAGGTCTTGGCGGATATCATGGGTAAACCCATGCTGCAGCATGTTTGGGAGCGGGCCAAACAGTCTCGCGTGCTCGATGACCTGATCATTGCCTGCGATGATGAGATCATCCGCAAGGCGGCGATTGAATTCGGGGCTAAGGTCGTAATGACCTCCCGGGAACATGCCTGCGGCACAGATAGGATCAGCGAGGTGGTCAATCCCCTGGATGTGAAGATAATCGTCAATATCCAGGGTGATGAGCCGCTTATCCATCCGATGACCATCGACAGCGTGGCCCGGGCACTTCTAGAGAACCGCTCGCTGAATATGGCAACGGTGATGAAGAAGATAACGGATGCAGCCGAAGTTAACGACCCGCATGTGGTCAAGGTGGTGGTGGATAAGGATAATTTCGCTTTGTATTTTTCGCGCGCCCCCATTCCTTTTCTGGCAGCCGGATCCCGGATGGATGAGATCACCTATTACAAGCATATCGGGCTTTACGCCTACACCAAGGATTTTCTTTTTACTTACAAGAACCTCCCGGTCTCTAACCTTGAGAAAGCGGAAAAGCTGGAGCAGCTGCGCGTTCTCTCCGAAGGCTTCAGGATCAAAGTGATCGAAACAAAATTTGA
>SCRK01000255.1 GCA_004298075.1 bacterium
GGGTATATATTTTATGCTCACCGCCGAAGTAAGCAGTATTTATTCTAAAGGCGGGCGTACATATCGGATCCATAACCTGATCTTCAGCCCCTCATTTAAAAGCGTAGACAAGATAAATGAGCGGTTAAGCAGGATCGGTAACCTGGCCAGCGACGGCCGGCCGATATTGGGCTTGGATGCGGCGGAATTGGCGCGCATAGTCTTCGACATTGATGAAAACTGCATGATTGTACCAGCACATTGCTGGACGCCATGGTTCAGTTTGTTTGGTTCAATGTCAGGATTTGATAGAATCCAGGATTGTTTTGAGGAACAGACGCCGAAAATCTTTGCGCTGGAGACGGGATTAAGCTCGGATCCTGGTATGAATTGGCGGCTTTCCGCTTTAGATAAATTCACCTTGATCTCAAACAGCGATTCGCATTCTCCTTCTAAAATCGGCCGCGAGGCCAATGTTTTTAATTGCGATTTAGATTATAAAACCATAAGAGAGATTTTGAGGACAAAAGACGCGAAGAGATTCCTTTACACTATTGAGTTCTTTCCCGAAGAAGGCAAATACCATTTTGACGGACATCGGCTCTGCGGTGTGCGGTTCTCGCCGCAAGAGACAAAAGAAAATAACGGCAGGTGCCCTAAATGCGGCAAGCCGGTTACGGTAGGGGTAGTAAACCGAGTGGAAAAACTTGCTGATCGTCCGGAGGGCTTTAAGCCGGAGAATGCCATACCATTTAAGAATATGATCCCCTTTGATGAGATCATCGCCGAGGCAAAAGGCGTGGGCAAAGGTTCGGTGAACGTAGCAAGGGATTATCACAGCTATCTGGCTAAGTTCGGAACAGAGTTTGAGGTTTTGCTCAGGGCTTCAAAAGAGGATCTGCTTAAAAACCTGCCAAAAAAGGTGGCGGAAGGGGTTTTACGGGTGCGCCAAGGCAAAGTTAATATCAAGGCCGGCTTTGACGGCGAATATGGCACGATCTCTATATTTGAAGATAATGAGAAACAGGATAAAGGGGAACAACAATTAAGTTTGTTTTAAGTATGCGCCTGTAGCGCAACGGATAGCGCATCAGCCTCCGAAGCTGGTGGTGCAGGTTCAATTCCTGCCAGGCGCAAAAATATAGAAAAGTGGAGTAATTAGTCCATAATTTAGGCAAAAAAATGGCAAAAGTGGTTGATATACTTGTATAAGGTGGTTTAGGGGGAACAATGAGAAAGAAAGTAGTTATTTTAGGAGGAGGCCCGAACAGGATCGGCCAGGGCATTGAGTTTGATTATTGCTGCTGCCACGCGGCTTACGCGCTTAAAGAGGAGGGCATCGGCAGTATTATGATAAACTGCAATCCGGAAACAGTTTCCACCGATTACGATACCTCGGACCGTCTCTATTTTGAGCCGCTTACCTTTGAAGATATCATGAATATCATCGAACTGGAAAAGCCGATGGGGGTGATCGTGCAGTTTGGCGGCCAGACACCGCTTAATCTGGCTGTTCCTTTGCGTAAGGCGGGTGTAAATCTTCTCGGGACAAGCGCCGACAGCATTGATATTGCCGAAGACCGCAAGAGGTTTAAACAAATGTTGGATAAGCTGGGGCTGCGGCAGCCGGTTAGCGGCACGGCATTTACATTTGGGGAGGCACAAGAAGTAGCCGCAAAGATCGGATATCCCGTATTGGTTCGGCCTTCCTATGTATTGGGCGGCAGGGCGATGGAGATCGTTTATGACCAGAATGTTTTGGAAAGGTTCATTAAAGAGGCGGCAGAGGTCTCCGGTGAGCACCCCATACTGGTCGATAAATTCCTGGAGGATGCCATTGAGGTTGATGTTGACCTGATCGGCGACGGAGAAGACTTTATAATCGGGGGGATAATGGAGCATATTGAGCAGGCCGGGGTGCATTCCGGAGACGCGGCCATGTCCATTCCTACCTATACTTTATCCGCTGAGGTATTAAAAAATATCCGCCAGGCAACCGTGCATATGGCCAGGGAATTGCACGTGGTAGGATTAATGAATGTGCAGTACGCGGTAAAGGATAACCTGGTTTATATTTTAGAGGTCAATCCCCGGGCCAGCCGTACCGTGCCTTTTGTTTCAAAGGCCATCGGCGTGCCTTTGGCAAAGCTAGCGACCAAGGTCATGCTGGGCAGAAAATTAAAAGAACTAAAGTTTACCGAAGAGATCATCCCCAGGCATGTGTCGATCAAAGAATCGGTGTTCCCTTTTAACCGTTTCCCGGGGGTTGATATAATCCTTGGCCCGGAGATGAAATCCACCGGCGAAGTTATGGGTATTGACGCGGATTTTGGCCAGGCGTATATCAAGAGCCAACTGGCCGCGGGCCAAAAGCTGCCCAAGAAAGGCAATGTCTTTATCTCCGTGCATGACCGGGACAAAAGGGATGTCATTCTTGTGGCTAAAAAGTTAAAAGATATGGGTTTTAAGATCTATGCTTCTGCCGGGACAGCCGCGGCATTAGCCAAAAGCAGTATTCCGGCAAAGGTTTTGCCTAAGATATCCGAAGGCAAGACAAACATCCTGGATCTAATGAAAGAGGGTAAGATCCAATTGGTGATCAATACCCCGTCAGGAAGGATCCCCAGGCTTGATGAAGTAAAGATCCGTTCGCAGGTTATTTTGTACGGCATACC
>SCRK01000256.1 GCA_004298075.1 bacterium
CATTGCTAAGAAAAATATCCGGCAAAGGTTCGGCGTTGGAGCAGGAGCTGTTAAAGCGGATAAATAAAACCGGCATCGGCCCGATGGGCCTGGGCGGATCAAACACTGCTTTGGCAGTGCGTATAGAAAGCTATCCCACGCATATCGCCGGATTGCCGGTCAGCGTGAATATCAGCTGCCACGCGTTAAGAAGCGCGTCAGTAGTTTTATGAAAAGAATAAATACGCCGTTAGATCTAAATAAAATTAAATCCTTAAAAGCAGGAGATGAGCTTTTATTAAGCGGCACAATTTATACAGCCCGCGACCAGGCGCACAAGAGGTTGACAGAGGCGATAAAAAAAAGCGCTCGTCTTCCGATAGAATTGAAAGATGCGGTTATTTATTATTGCGGCCCAACACAGACGCCCAAAGGCAAAGTTATCGGTTCCTGCGGGCCGACCACCAGCTCGCGCATGGACGCATTCACGCCTTTGCTGCTAGCTAAAGGATTAAGGACAATGATCGGCAAAGGCAGCCGCAGCCGGGAGGTAAGCAGCGCGATCAAGAAGCATAAGGGGATTTATTTTGTGACATATGCCGGATGCGGAGCGCTTTTAGCCGGCTGTGTTAAAAAAGCTCAAACAGCTGCCTATGGCGATCTAGGGCCGGAGGCAATTTTGAAATTAGAGGTTAAAGATTTCCCGCTGATCGTAGCGGTTGATCCCAATGGAAGGAGTATTTATGGTAAGGATTGACGGACGCGGTTTGGATAAATTACGCAAAGTTACGATAACTCGGAATTATCTTAAATATCCGGAGGGTTCATGCTTGATCGAAATGGGTAACACCAGGGTGATCTGTACCGCCTCGGTTGAAGAGAGTGTACCGCCATTTCTAAGGGGTTCAGGCACCGGCTGGGTTACCGCCGAGTACGGCATGCTTCCCCGCTCATGCCAGAGCCGCATCCCCAGAGGAAAGGATTCCGGCCGTACCTACGAGATCCAGCGTTTGGTAGGCAGGTCCCTTCGGTCGGTTACCGAGATGAAATATTTAGGGGAGCGCAGTATTTGGGTTGACTGCGATGTTATCCAGGGTGACGGAGGAACGCGCACCGCGGCCATTACCGGAAGTTTCATTGCCTTGGTAGATGCTTTGCAGAAGCTTAAGAAAGACGGCAAGATCGCTAAGGTCCCTGTCCAGGATTATATCGCTGCCACCAGCGTCGGAATTCTAGACGGTAATATGCTCCTTGACCTTTGTTACGAAGAGGATTCCAGGGCCGAAGTGGATATGAATGTGATCATGACCGGCGCGGGAGAATTCATCGAGATCCAGGGCACTGCCGAGCGCAAGCCTTTTTCCAAGGAGAAGATGGACAGTATGCTGGATTTCGCGAAAAAAGGCATCAGTGAACTTTTTATCGCCCAAAGAAAACTGGTCGGGGATATATTGCAAAAATGACGCAGTTGGTAGTGGCAACCAGGAATAAAAAGAAGCTGGCCGAGATAAAAGAGATACTCAAGGGCATAAACGTTGAGCTGCATTCCCTTGACAGCTATAAAGGCGCTCCGCAGGTGCTTGAGAACGGCAGGAGCTTTCAGGAGAACGCGGTTAAAAAGGCGGTAAAATTAGCCCGCTTTACAGGCAAACTTTGCCTGGGCGAGGATTCCGGGTTATGCGTGGATGCTTTAGGCGGTGCCCCGGGAATTTATTCCGCGCGTTTCTCCGGGAGAGATAAAAACGACCTTAAAAATAATCTCAAGCTTTTGGA
>SCRK01000257.1 GCA_004298075.1 bacterium
TGGTGCCGAGGAGAAGAATCGAACTTCCCACGCCGGCCTTTTCAGGGCCGCGCTCTACCACTGAGCTACCTCGGCTAAAGTAGTTTTTTAGCTTTTGATATATTGTACACAAATTCCCCAAAAAGAAAAGAGGAAAAATACATAAGGGGCCCTTATTTCGCTCCGGTTATGATCTTAACGAAAAGGTCCTGGGCCAGCCCCATATTCGGGAAATGAAATTTCCGGGCGGATATCTTGATCCGCGTAGTTGCCTGGGTCAGGCGGATAAGCCTTATCCAAACCTTGCTGGATTCGGCGCTTAACTCAATATAGCCGGTAGAGGAATTTTCCTGCTGGATTATCCCGCGCGTACCCGCCACGTTCACAGCCGATTCCCAGAGCGCTTCATAACTTTTATCACTGTCCCCCTGAACAGTATCCCTGCTTATGGCATAAGCGCCCAGGCCTCCGGCAGCAGCACCTATGATCAATGGCGCGCAACCGGCGGCGCTTACTAAAATAAAAGGCACCAAGATAATGTACATATATTTCTTCATTTTATCTCCTTCTTCCACAGTTTCCTCTTACTCCAGGCGATCTTCACTAAAACAGCCAGGATTACAAATATAAACAGCAGGCCTATGCGTGTTCCTAAAACAAACGGCTTATCGGCGGAGGGGACATTCTTCATTATAATTATCGGCAGCCATTCCTGGACAAACCACATCCCCAGGATAATGAACAGGAATAAAGGCGTAATATATTTGATTATGAATTTATAAAACCCGGGCACGCGCATATCCGCGCCTTTGTGTATCTCATCCCAGGCCTTCTCCATGCCGAAAACCCAGGCAAAAAGAATGGTTTCGATAGTGGCGAAGATCACCAAAAAGAATGTCCCTCCCCAGAAATCCAGCTCATCCACGACCCCATGGCCCAGGAAGAATATCGCCGGCTGGCATAATATAAACGCGGCTACCCCGAAGATCGAGACAGCCTTACTGCGGTTAATATTGAATTCATCCTCTAAGAAGGCTACTGCGGGCTGCGCCAGGGAAACTGATGAGGTTATCCCGGCCAAGAAAAGCAGGAAAAACCAGGCAAACCCCAATAATCCGGCTAAAGGCAATTTATTCAAGACTGCCGGCATGGTCACAAAGCCCAGGTTAAATACCCCGGAGCGGGCGATCGCCTGCACGTCATGCGGCCCAAAAAAAACAAAAGCCGCGGGAATAACTATGCTTCCTCCGATTATAATCTCAGCGACCTCATTGGTGGTAGCTGCGGTAAGGCCGGAGAGCACAACATCATCGGCTTTTTTTAGATAGCTGGCATAGGTAAGTATCACCCCGATGCCCACGCTTAAAGTAAAAAATATCTGGCCGGCTGCCGCAAGCCAGACCTTGGCGGAGAGGAGCGCTGAAAAATCCGGGTTCCATAAGAAACCGAATCCTCCTGAAACATTCCAGTCCGGCTTGTTTAGATCCGGGATACCCAAAGTTACCACCCTGATCGCAAGCAAAAGTCCGAATACAAAGAGAAGCGGCAAGGCCCATTTACAGAGCTTCTCTATGCCGCCTTTGATCCCGTAGTAGATCACCCAGATATTCAACAGGAAGGTGATGATGAAAAAAGTGTAAGCTGTGCCTATACCATTAAAATACTGATTTCTTTCCAGTCCCTGGAATCCGGCAAGGAAGCTGCGCAGGGAGTTTTGGTCGGTCAAAGATGTGTATTTCCCGGTTAAAGCGAAGAAGCTGTAAGCCAGGGTCCAGGATTCGATAAAGGCATAATATATGAAAATAACCAACGGGCCGAATATGCCGATGATGCCGAAATATTTGATAAAACGGTTCTTCTGCCATATGCTGTGGAATATACCGGGCGCGGTTCCGTGTTCAAATCCTCCGCCGTAGCGGCCAAGGGTCCATTCTATCCACATCAACGGAATGCCTAAGAGCACCAGAGAAATAAAGTAGGGGATCATAAAGGCCCCGCCTCCGTTTGTAGCAGCCTTAGCGGGGAAACGCAGGAAATTTCCGAGGCCGATGGCTGAGCCGGCCACCGCCATGATGATCCCCAACCGCGTTCCCCAACTATCCCTCTTTTTTGTCTGCCGCATATCCCTACATAACCTTAAGCGCTTCCTGGATCAACGGTAATATACCTTCCCCCTCCTCCTTTGTCAGGCGGCCGAGCTTGGCAAAGGCATATTCCCCATTTCTGTCTTTTATCTCTCTGACGATCTGCATCTTCTTAGGACCATTATTATAAGAATAAACGCTGACCACGATCTTCCCGTTGTCGTTCTCCCAGAAACGGGTAAAGACCTGCGCATCCAAACTGCTGTCATACGGCATAACTCCTCCTTGTTAAAACTTCTTTCCGTGCCGGTAAGGCCGGGTTTTATTATATTCAATCTTCTTCAATAAAGCCTTTTCCAGGTCTATCTTACGCGAGCCGCAATAGTCGAATATGCGGATACAGCAATCCGCCAACTCTTCGGCAAGCTCACCCTTTTTGCCGTGGTTACGCATTGCCTCCAAGGCCTCAGATAACTCCGAATGCATGAGCGCGATCAGCTCTCCGTCGTTACGCAGCTCCTCCCACCACCCCTTGCTTTTGGCAACGCGGTGGCATTCTTTGATCAGCTGATTAATTGTTGGTTTCTTATTTAACATC
>SCRK01000258.1 GCA_004298075.1 bacterium
TCATTTTTTTCCGCCATATCCCTAACACTCGCCTCATCCGCTACCCTCTTCTCCTCCCATTTCTGCCTGATCAGTTTTACGCCTTGGGGAGAAGACCTTTCTATCCGCTGTATTTCATCCTTTGAAAACTTCATCGCCCCAAAACCCAGGTCCAAAACAACATCATCGGCATCTTCTTTCCCGATCACCCCTTCGATACTCCGGCCATTTTTTAGATAGAGAGTATCCGCGGCTGCCCGGGAATTAAAATACGCTAAAACCAAAAAAACCGCCATTAAAAATCTTGTTAACGCCATTTATCAACACCTTTTTTATCACAGAGCCCGTTTACCTTGCATTTGCTGCAAAAAGGCGAAACCGGCAGGCATAAATTCTGGCCAAAGGTTACCAATGTCGTATTCAGTTTTATCCATTCGCGCTTCGGGATAATTTCCCGCAGGGCATATTCGGTTTCTTCGGGAGTTTTAGTTTTGACCCACCCCAGCCGGTTTGAGATCCTGTGCACATGCGTATCCACGCAGACCGCCGGAATTCCAAACCCCAGCCCCAAAACAAGGTTTGCCGTCTTCCTGCCCACTCCTTTTAACTTCAGCAGCTCCTCCAGGGAATCCGGGGTCCTGCCGGAATACTCCTCAACTATCCTTCTGCTTAAACCCAGGATCACCCTGCTCTTGTTACGGTAAAAACCTACGGGATAAATTAATTTCCGGATCTGCGCTTCCTTTAACTTGAGCATCACAGCAGGATTATCCGCGGCCTTAAACAGCCTCTCGCTGGCTTCAATAGTAGTTTTGTCTTTGGTGCGCAGAGAAAGTATGCAGGAGATTAAGACCTGGTAAGGGTCTCTTCTCGCGGATATTTTGGTAACCGAAGGGACTACCCAGCCCTTAGCTTGCTTTTCAATTAACCTTAGGGTCTTTAATATCCTATTCACGGTTACATTACCATATCCAAACGGAATTCAGTATAAAGCCCATTTTCCATGGCAACCTTGCCCAGGCTATCCCGGTATTTAAGGGAACGGTTAAAGACGCTGCCACAGGATAGGGAACTTTTAATATGCTTATTAAAATTATACCTCAAACCCGCGCCTAAGTGCAGCTCATTGTATTGAAGCGGCACGTTCTTAAGGTTATCTTTGGTCACCCTGAATTCGTCCGATGAATTATCCCCCTCGAGAAAAACAGTGAGTTTTTTATCCAAAGCATAGGAAATCTCCGGCCTTTCAGGGATAATATTAAACGTAAGCCTGTCATTGGGTTTGTAGATAAAGCCCAGGATAGGCCAATAAGGATCTTCAAAATGCGGTTCTATCCTTAAACCGCAGATAAAATTCAATTTTTCATCAAATTTATAAAATAGGAAATAACGCTGGGCCAGGCTGAAAGCTGATGAACGCAAATACCAGTTATCCGTAAGAAATGACGGATTAAGTTCTATGCCAAAATAAGTATTATTAAAATTAAAAAACGGCAAAGCAGTCGAGACCCCGAAATCCACCCTGGTTAAACGCGCCGGGAACTTAACGGCAGTTGAGTTATTGATGCCTATATACCGAGTACTTGTCGAAAATTCAACCGGCAATTTATCCCAGGCCTTGATCTCGTAGCTGTACTCCGAAGCCGAATCAACAACTCCGACCTTTCCCGCCTGGTCCTTGGCTCCCCGGGAAGGCATGTAGCGTACATAAGAATCCAGCTCCTGGGGAAAATATTCCTCCTCCTCAACCACCACCTCATCCAAAACCTGGCGGTAAGCACCTAAGGCCTCCTCCTCCGCCAGATCCCTCGCGTTATCCTGCGCGTAGGAATTCAGGACGGACAAACAGAAAAAAGCTACTGCGCACAAAGCTAGCCTCATTTTCCCTTCCCGAAAAATGTATCGGTCAGCCCCTTGATAATATCGGCTACCGCCGGTTTAAAAACATATTTTGGGCTCTGCAGTGAACCGCTTAACTTGATCACCCCGAATTTTCCCGCCTGGCCCACGATAACGGTGGCAATATCCTTTAATGTCCCGCTTAATGGGACCATATCGTTCTTGATCTCTACGTCTAAAGCAGCCTCCAGGGAACCGTCAAAACCGATCTTTAGCGGGCCGGAAAGATCCATAATATTGCTCTTTAATCTCAAGCTGTCCGTATAGACGAACCTGTTTTTTACCAAGAACGCGGCTGAGCATTCGGAAAGCACTATATTGGCGAAATCATCGGCAAAGAGCAATTTGCCTATCCCCTGGAAAAAATTCAGCTCCCAGAGCCTTCCATCCTTGACCTGAAGGCTGCCTGAACCGGAGAGCTTATCCAGATCCGCGGAAAAACCATTGAGTTTGATCATCCCCTCCAGCGTCCCGGATAGATTTTTATTCCTGGCAGGGGTATCATTTTTAAGCTTGTCCAGCTTAATACCGCTTGCCTGTATCTCCAAATGATACGGAAGATTGGCCGTATCCATGTTCATTATTCCGGTTGCCTCAATTACGCCGTCATAAAGGGAAACGCGGCTGGATATGATCTTGGCGAGCTTCTGCTCCTGCAGATAATCCAGGGAAAAGCCCTGCGAATTCAACCCGTAAAGGGAAAGGTTCTTGCTGTTCAGTCTTGCCTGGATAAAACAATTTTTCAGATCATGGGCATTGCCGGCTATACTGAATTGCGCCTCCATCCGGCCGGCCGGGCGCATAAGTTTTATCGCCGGATACCGCTTATCCGCTATCTTAGCCAGGTCTCCCAGCCTAAGATCAATTGTCCCGATCAGGTCCACCTGGAGCTTTGAGCTGTCGGAGTTATCGATGTTGCCGCTGGCTGAAAACCCGGAGTCAAAGTATTTACCTTTGACCGAACCTACTGTTATCTTTTTACCGGCGATATCAAAATTAGCAGCCAATGACAGGTCTTTGGCGAACAATTTCATCTCGACGACAGGGGAGGAAAAATCAGAGAGCTTGCCGCTTGCCTGATAATCTATACCCTGGTATTTGAATTTCGCGTCCGTCCAGCTGATCCCCAGCCTGCTAAAATCCATATTCCCGGAAATATTCTCCACGACAACATCCTGCTTGCCTAATTTCAAAACCCCTCCGGTAATATTCGCGCTCCCCTGCACCTGCCAAAAGTCTTTTCCCTCCGGGTAGATCTTTATAGTCAAAACCGCCTTACCCTGCGCCGAATTTATATAAGTAAAATTGAATTTTTCTTTGGCGATAGCCGGCATAAAGCTTAAATTCAGGTCAGTGCTTATGTTCAACGCCGGGGTCTTGAAGTCCTTGACCGTTAAATTAAGCTCAAAGGGCATACCCAGCAGATCCGCCTTAAGGCTTTTGGCGGACAAAGAATCCTGGTTGAAAACAACCCTGCCGGCTAGCTCCTTTACCTCCCCTAAAAACTCTAATCCCGATATCCCGGCATGCTCGATGTCGCAATAACCGTCAAACTTGAATTTTTTGGCTTGTTGGTCATAATCAATGCTGGTTTTAAGCACCGGGTTGAATTTGATCCTTAACTTATCTTTTTCCAGCACCAGATTATCCCCCCGGCCGTCTATCTGCGCGTGCAGGAACTTCTCCTTAAGATCAATTTGCGCGCGCAGGTCCACGATCCCCGAAACTAAATTCAACCCCGAATCTTCGTAATATGGTTGGAACTGCCTGGGCGCTAAGTTCTTTACCGACAGATCAGCGATCAGCTGCCGGGTTGGGATCCTGTATTCCCCTTTAGCGCTTATCGCGATCACCGGCTCAGCGGCGAGCTCCCCTTTAAAAGCGAATCCCAGCGCCAAAGGCAGCTTTAACTGCAGGTTCAACTGGATATTATTTATCTCTTTAGTGAATTTTACCGGAAGGGTATCATCCTGAAAGACCATGTTGCCGGAGGAGATACTTATCTTGTAAACGGATACACTGAAGCCGGATTTCTTTGGCGCACTCTTTTTTGACTCCGGCCCTTTTGGCCCGGGTTCATTTGCCGCCGGGGCAGGCGTAGCGAATAAATCCTGGAGGTTCAAGGTATTATCCTTCCTGCGCTCTAAGAATATGTAGGGGGAACGAATATTTATGCTGGGGATGATTATCTGCTTCCTGAAGATCGGCCAGAAGAAAACCACGCAGTTTGTTTGCCTGGCGCTTAAGATCACCTGCTGGTTGTCCAGGATCACCAGGTCGCGCAAGACAAAACCTTTGAATATGTTGAACTCCAGGGATTTTAAGATCACCTTCTTGCCCGTCTGCTTTTCTATTGTCTCAACGAGCATGGATTTTACCTTTGCAGGCAGGACCACTTTGTTAAGGTAAATTACCCCAAAAGAAAGAATACCCAGCAGGATCAACGAGATTATAATTAACTTTTTCATTTTTTAAGCTTGATCACCTTGGCTGCCAATTTAAAAGCATCTGCCTTATTCTTTAACTTGCCGATGGCCTGGGCCTCTTCTAACTCACTAAGCACCGAACCGATCAATTCAGAGGCAGGCAATTTAAACCTGGCCATAATATCATGGCCGTTCAACAGCCGCGCCTTTTTCTTCTCCTGTTTATTTTTGAACAATCTGCGGATCAAGGCCTTGACTATTTTTTCATGCCGGGTGCGCGAGAGCGCCGTAGTCAAGGGACCTTTGGTGGCCCGCTGGTCGGAAAGGGATAATAAAAGCACGGCCAGGGCATCGGTGCCTGTGTCGCGGAAATAACGGAAGACCGCCCGGGGGGTTGGATGGTCGCTGTCTGCTAAGTACCCCGGGCGCAGATGGCA
>SCRK01000031.1 GCA_004298075.1 bacterium
CCGTCTGGAAGGATGTGGGTAAAAGATGCGTTGCCTGCGGTAATTGTACTGCCGTATGCCCGACCTGTTATTGTTTTGATACCCAGGATGACCTGGAATTATCCTTGAATGAAGGGACAAGGTACCGCGTTTGGAATTCCTGCCAGATGGATGATTTTGCTAAAGTTGCCGGAGGGGAGGATTTCCGAAAGGGGAGGGATTCCCGCCAAAAGCACAGATATTATCGTAAATTTAAATATCCGGTTGATAAGTTTAACCGGTATTTTTGTACCGGCTGCGGAAGGTGCACGCGGACTTGTATGGCCGGTATCAGCCTGATCGAAACCGTAAATTCCCTGCTTAGCGAGGAAGGGGAACTTTTAAAGTAACTAGACGACACCCGGCCTTATTGGATAGGCCGGTGTGCGCTTTCTGCGCAAGGAGAAAAAATGCTTGAACGCGAGATACTCTTGGAGAAAATGAGGACCACTCCTTATCTGCCGATGAAGGCAAAGATCATCGAAGCGCAGATGGTGACTGATAAGGAAAAATTTTTCCGTATCCAGCTGGAGAATAAGATCAACCTTGGGCATGTCCCCGGACAGTTCGTCATGGTTTCTATCTTTGGTTTTGGAGAAGCCCCGATTTCCGTCTGTTCCTCGCCAAGCGATAAAGGTTATTTTGAGCTCACCGTCAGGAACGTCGGCGTATTTACCGATAAGTTGCATAAATTGGGTAAAGGGGACCAGATAGGTATCCGCGGCCCTTTCGGCAAAGGATTCCCCATCGATAATATGTTCGGTTATGACGTGATGATCGTTGCCGGAGGATTAGGTATAGTCCCTTTACGTTCGCTGATCAGATATATTATGCACAACCGTAATGATTTCGGAAACGTACAGATCCTGCTTGGCTGCAGGTCTCCCAAGGAGCTTTTGTTTGAAGAGGAAACCAAGGAATGGATGAAGAGGTCGGAGATCAAATTCAACTGTACCGTTGACCGGGCAGACCCGGACTGGAAAGGAAATGTCGGCCTGATCACCACGTTAATTCCCGGAGTGGATATAAACCCCACCCGCACCTACGGGGTTGTGGTAGGGCCTCCGATCATGTATAAGTTTGTTATCGTTAAATTACTGGAGAAAAAAATTCCGGAGCATCAGATCATCGTGTCTTTAGAAAGGCGCATGCGCTGCGGCCTGGGTAAATGCGGGCACTGCCAGATCGAAGGGGTTTATGTCTGCCAGTCGGGCCCGGTATTTACTTACAGCGACCTGAAAAATTTTAAAGGAGAGTGCCATGAAAAAGCAGCCTAAACCCAGAGTGGCATTTTTTGATTTTACGGATTGTGAGGGCTGCCAGCTTCAGTTTGCCAATATGGGCCAGACTCTATTGGAGTTGACTGAACTGGTTGATATCGTTAATTTCCGCGAGATCATGTCGGAAGCCGGGCAGGATTATGATGTCGCTATTGTTGAGGGGGCGATCACCACGGATAATGACGTAGTGCGGATCAAGAAGATAAGGGAGAAGGCCAAGGTTCTGGTGACATTAGGCGCCTGCGCGACTATCGCCGGGGTAAATGGGATCAAGAACCGCCGGCCTCTGGAAGCGGCTAAAAAAACAGTATATGGAGAGAAGGGGGCTTTAGTCAATACTATTAAAGCCATGGCGGTGCATGAAGTGGTTACCGTGGATTACGCGATCAACGGCTGTCCGGTTTATGTCCCGGAGGTTGTCGCCGTGCTTAAATGCCTGCTTATGGGAAAGCCTTATGTTGTGCCTAATTACGCGGTTTGCGTGGAATGCAAAATGAATGAAAATGTATGCCGTTACGAGAAGGATCAGGAGTGTATGGGGCCGGTTACCCGCGCCGGGTGTAATTCCTGGTGTATTAATAACGGCAACAGATGTTACGGCTGCCGCGGATTAGTAGATAAACCGGCAAGCGACGCGGCCAAAGATATCCTGCAGAAATACGGCTTAAAAGTTGAAGATATCCTGAACAGTTTTACTTTATATAATGATTCCATGGGGGAGAAATATGACCAAGAGTTCAAATAAAATAGATCCTCAAAACCTGAATATCGATGTGCATTATCTGACCAGGGTAGAAGGCCATGGCAATATTGTTGTGGATGTAAAAGAGGGTAAACTTGCTAAATGCGAGTTCCAGGTAATTGAATCCCCGCGTTTTTTTGAGTCGATGCTCGTAGGCAGGTCTATCTGGGAAGCCCAGCATTTGACCAGCCGCATCTGCGGTATCTGCGCCTGCGGACACACCCTTGCCAGTATTAAAGCAGCGGAGGACGCTTTGGGGGTCAAGCCTTCGGATGAAGTAGTTATGCTGCGGAAATTGCTGCTTTACACGGAAATGCTGGATAGCCATATTTTGCATATTTATATCCTGGTTGCCCCGGATCTATTAGGGGTAAAGAGTGTCATGCCTTTGGTCAAGACGCACCGGCCGGTAATTGATATGGCTTTGCGCATGAAACGGATGAGCGATTATGCGGGTGAGGTGCTTGCCGGTAGGCATATCCATCCCATAAGTTATGTTATCGGCGGGCTCACGCAAGCCCCTTCGCGCGAGGGCCTGGAGAAGCTATACAGCATGATGTTGGAATCCCGTAAAGACGGCGAGGAAACGGTAAAGATCATCAAGACATTGAAGTTCCCGGAATTCCAAAGGCCGACACAATATATGTCGCTGACGAGCGATGATGAATATGCTATGTATGACGGAGATTTAATGGTAAACGGGGAAAAGAGCAGGGTGCGGGATTACCGCAAGCTTTTTATAGAATCGGTTGTAGATTATTCCAAGGCCAAGATATCCAAAATTAACGGCAAGTCTTATGCCGTAGGTGCCTTGTCGCGTTTTAACAATAACTTTGATAAGCTGCACAAAAAGGCAAAGGCAACGGCAAAGGAACTGGGTTTAAAAGCTCCCTGCCATAACCCTTACCTTAATACCGCAGCCCAGCTTGTGGAATGGGTCCATTGTTTGGAGGAATCCATCACCATACTTGAGAAGATCCTGAAAGAGGGCGTGAAAGAGGACAAGGTGGTTGTATCCTCCTGGCCAAAAAGAAGCGAACTCGGCAAGATCAAATATAAACCCAACACAGGCGCAGCATGCGTTGAGGTGCCCAGAGGTTCCTTATTCCACGAATACACCATAGATGATTCCGCTCACATTACCGCAGCCAATTGCGTTATTCCCACCAACCAGAATATGGGCAATTTAGAGGATGATATGCGTAAGCTGGTGCCGGAATTATTAGGCAAGAAGACCCAGGAAGAGATTACCCTTGATCTTGAGATGCTGGCTCGTTCCTATGATCCCTGCATATCCTGCGCCACGCACTTGCTGGATGTAAGCTTTGTCTAAGAAGATCGCGGTAATAGGTTTAGGCAACAGTTTAAGGAGAGATGACGGAATAGGGGTGATCATTCTGGAGTCTCTCCTTAATAATTATAAGCGCCCGGGCATAGATTACCTTAACTTCGGCATCTCCAGTTTTGACCTGATACACCGGCTGCAGGATTATGATGCTGCCCTGCTTATTGACGGCATTGCCTCAGGCCTGGCAGCCGGGGAACTGAAGATATTCAGCCTGGAACAGGTCTCTTTTGTAAAAGAGGATGGCGTGATCTCCTCGCATGAGCTTAATCTCAAGGATATCTTCAGATTAACGTGCGATCTGGGGATAAAAGCCAAGATTTATGTTGCCGGCATACAGATCCAGGATGTCGGTTTTGGCGAATCTTTGAGCGAGCCGCTTAGAGTTAAGCTGCAAGAGTTGACAAAACAGATCGATAAATTTATAGGGACAATATGTGCTACGCCATACCCGGAAAAATAGAAAAAATAGAGGATAACACGGTGATCGTGGATTATTTCGGCGAGAAAAGGAAGGCGCTCAATGAGCTGGCGCAGGTTAAAGTCGGCGATTATATCTACGCCCAGGGCGGATTTGTGGTAAGCAAGATCTCTGAATCTGAAGCGCAAAGCATCCTTTCCGTATGGAAAGAGACTTTTTTTGAATTGCAGGAGGTGGATCTAAGGCTCTCCCGTTTGTCCTTAAATGATAATGACGCTGATAAGAAGCTGCTTGGGGTATTGGATAAAGCCAGCCAATCCAAAGAGCTTACGCGGGATGAGCTTTTGTATCTGCTGGAGTTAAAGGACAATAATGCCCTCGAGCTGCTTTTCAAAACAGCGAATTTTCTGCGCCAGAAATACCATAAGAATTCATGCTGCGTGCACGGGATAATCGAGATATCCAATTATTGCCGGCAGGGCTGCCAATATTGCGGGATATCTTATCATAATAAAGAATTAAAGCGTTACCGGTTGACAAAGGATGAGATATTGGAGGCGGCTAGGGACGCAGTTGAGGTCTATGGATTCAAATCTCTGGTCCTGCAAAGCGGAGAGGACCCCGGATACAGCGCTCTAGAGCTAGCGGAGATAGTTAAAGGGATCAAGGAAAAGTTTCCCGCGCTGATCTTCATAAGTTTTGGCGAGATCGGAACGGGAGGTTTAGAAAAACTTTATCAGGCCGGGGCCCGCGGCCTGCTTATGCGCTTTGAAACATCCAATCCCAAGCTCTATCAGCAGGTGCACCCTGGTATGAGTTTAGAAAGCAGGCTTGAGCATTTACGCAAGGCCCATGAGATGGGATATTTGATCCTTACCGGAGGGCTGATCGGCTTGCCCGGTCAGAGTAAAGAGGATATCTTAGATGACATATTCCTGGCCAAAGAATTACACGCGGAGATGTACAGTTTCGGGCCTTTTATCCCGCATCCGCATACACCCTTATTGCGGCATCCGCCCGCGCGGGTAGAAGAAGTGATCAAGGTTTTGGCCCTTGCCAGGATCATCGATCATACCAATGCGAAGATCCTGGTAACTACCGCCCTGGAGACTTTAAGCAGGGAGGCGGCAAGAAGCAGCCTGCTTGCCGGCGCAAATTCGCTTATGCTTAATGTCACTCCTTTGGCCTACCGGCCATTTTACTCCATCTATCCAAACCGGGCCCATCAATCCGAGGATATTTCCACCCAGATAGAATCTACAATTAACCTTCTACGCTCTCTGGGACGTGCTCCTACTGATCTCGAAACCATTTAGCAAACCCCCTGTTTTGTGAAATAAGTAACAAAAAACTTGACATATTCTCAGTATATGTTATCTTTATAATAGTTATTGTGAAATAAAGAACAATATTATGATTACCAATAAGAGTTGCATAATCAGGCTCTCCCGATATAAAAACGCCCTGTATCGCCTGCGCGCGCTGGGGTTTGTCAAGGTTTTCTCCGACAACCTGGCCGATGCTATCGGGGTATTGCCTTCTCAGGTAAGAAAAGATTTTTCTTTATTCGGGATATCCGGGAACAAGCGCGGTGGTTATCAGGTGGACAGCCTGATAGAAAAATTGAATACCATTCTCGGTAAAGAGCAGACGCAGGAGGTAATTATCGCGGGCCTAGGCAATATCGGCAACGCGCTGATGAAATATAAAGGATTTGAAAAAGAAGGATTAAAAATTTCCGCTTGCTTTGATATCGATTCTACTAAATATAGCCGTGATTCGGATATCCCCGTACTTCCCTTAGAAGAGATGAAGGAGTTTGTAAGAGCTAAGCGTATAAAGATCGGGGTGATCGCCGTGCCGGATATCGCCGCCCAATCAGTGCTTGATATGATGACCGCTTGCGGCATAAAGGGAGTTTTGAATTTTGCCCCTTTAAGATTAAGGGCCTCCGGAGATATCGTGGTTAATAATGTCAACCTGGAACTGGAGCTTGAGAACGTGATCTATTTTGTCAACGCGCAGGAAAAAACCAAGGTCAGTTAAATGCGTACGCAGAGCTTAAAAACCAGGATCCTTTCATCTTCGCTGATCAGCATACTGATCTTTTCCGTAGCCGTCCTGATCTTAGGCAGCCGGATCATCAAGGATGATATTATCGCCCGGGCGCAGAAACAGGTAAGGAATGATCTGTTCATCGCGCATTCGGTTTATTACGGAGAGATCGAGGCCATAAGAACAGCTTTTAATCTGGTTCCCCTGGCCGCGGATCTGGCTAAGGTTAAACAAAACCTGGGCCTGGATTATTTATATGTCGTAAAGCCCGAAGATATAAAGAGGGTGCGTAGTGAGATCGTGCTCGCCGCTTTTAAAGGCCGGCCTACGGGGGCAAACCGGATCATCCGGAAAGAAGAATTGCTGGAGATGGGCGCGGATATTTATAGTAAGGCGGAAATAGAGGTAAGGCCTACGCCAAAAAGCCATCCCAACAGCCAAACGGTCCTGGATAAAGCCATGGCAATAGGTTATGCCATGCCTGTATTTGACGGCCAAGGCAAAGTAACCGAGGTTATTTACGGAGGAAAAATACTTAACCGGGATTTTGCCCTCGTGGATAAAATACGTAACCTTGTTTTTGAGGATAAATTTTACAAAGGCAAGCCGCTGGGGACTGTAACCATATTTTTAGATGATATCCGTATCGCTACCAATGTATTGAATAATGACAACCAGCGGGCAATAGGCACGGTGGTTTCGGATAAAGTTTACAAGAAGGTGGTAGAGGAGGGTTCCTTATGGCTGGACAGGGCTTTTGTCGTCACGGATTGGTATTTGACTGCTTATGAACCGATCAAGAATATTAAAGGTACGGTTATCGGGATCCTTTATGTGGGTGTTTTAGAAAAGCCTTTTAAAGATTTAGAGAAAAAGATATTCCTGGGGTT
>SCRK01000259.1 GCA_004298075.1 bacterium
TGGCTAGCTTCATTCTCTTATCCTTATGGTTTTGGCAGGACAAACCTTAACGCAGTCCCCGCAGGAGGTACACTTATGATAATCGATCACCGCCAAATTGTCTATTACGTGGATGGCGTCAAATTTGCATGCCTTCTCGCATAATTTACAGGCAATACACCCAACGGGGCACACAGCCTTTACATCCTTGCCGATGTCATGCGAGCTGCAGGCAACATAAACATTGTGGGTTACGGATACAAGTGAGAATAATTTTTTGGGGCAGGCTAATACGCATTTGTTGCAGGAGCGGCACTTGATCTTATCCACTACCGGCAGGCTCTCCGGGGACATGCTGATAGCGCCAAACGGACAGGCCTCAACACAAGTGCCAAAACCAAGACAGGCAAAAACACAGGCCTTCTGGCCGCCCAAAACCAAATTTGCCGCGATACAGTCATTGACCCCTTCATATAAATATTTATCTTTTATCTGCCGGCCGCCGTTGCAATGCAAGGTAGCTATTTTCTTGGTTTGCTTCTCAAGCGCCAGGCCCATAATATTGGCGATCTTCTCCCTGACCTCATCGCTGCAGACCCGGCAGCCATCTATGGTGCTCTTACCGCTAAGCAGGCTTTCGGCAAAACCAAAACAGCCGGGGTTTCCGCAGGCCCCGCAGTTTGACCCGGGAAGAAGGTGCTGCACAGCCTCTAATTTCGGGTCAACCTGGACAGCCAATCTCTTTGAGGCGACAGCCAACCCTATACCGAAGAGCAAGCCTAAAATACTGAGTATCAATATAGCGATCAAGATTTCCATTTAGAATTTGAACCCGCTAAAACCCATAAAGCTTAAGCTTAAGATCCCGCCGATAATGAATGCCAGGGGGAAATCCTTCAATGCCCTTGGGACATCGCAAAGCTCAAGCCTCTCCCTTATCCCGGACATTAAAAGCATTGCCAGCGTATACCCTAAGCCTACGCATATTCCCTGAAAAAGAGAATAATAAAAGCTTCCGGCAACAGCTTTGCCGCTCACAAAAAACATGTCAATATTCAGGACTGCCACTCCTAAAACCGCACAATTGACGGTGATCAACGGCAGGTATATTCCGAAAGCCCGGTACATTTGGGGGCTGAACTTCCTGATCACCATCTCTACCAGTTGCACAAAAGTGGCAATGACCAGGATAAAAGAGATCGTGCGCAGGTAAGTAAGGTTAAACGGCAAGAGCATAAACCGGTAAACGAACCAGGTGATTATCGAGGACATTGTAATGACGAACATTACCGCAAAGCTCATGGCCAATGCCGGCTTTGTTTCTTTGGAGATAGCTATAAAGGAGCAAAGCCCCAGGAAACGGGAAAGGATAACGTTATAGATAAATACCGCGGATATGAATATGGTCAGGAACTCTTGCAGGTTCATGCTTTCCTATTCTTTAAAAAATTAAAAAAGCCCAGCAGTAGCCCGATCACCAACAACGCCCCCGAAGGCATGCCAAACACAAAGATCGGCTCAAAACCCTTGATCAGGGTATGCCCTAATATCTGGCCTGAGCCTAAAAACTCCCTTATCCCTGATATAAGAATAAGCGCCAGGGTAAAGCCTAATCCCATCCCTAAGCCGTCAAAAAATGAACTGGCCATGCTGTTCTTGCAGGCGAAAGCCTCCGCGCGGCCCAAAACTATACAGTTTACTACGATAAGCGGGACATAAATACCCAAAGCCCGGTCCAATACGGGGCTATAGGCTTTCATGCTCATTTCGGCAATGGTAACAAAGGTGGCGATGATCACAATATAACAAGGTATGCGGATCTTCCCCGGGATAAAATCCTTGATCAGCGAAACTATCACGCTCGAGCCCAAGAGCACGAAAGTCGCGGCTATCCCCATACCAATGCCGTTGGCCACCGTCACCGAAACTGCCAGTGTCGGGCATAAACCCAGCACTAAAACAAAAGTGGGGTTCTCCCTGATTATACCTTTAGTAAATTCTTTGATTAGATTCTTCATCCGGATCCGTAAATTTTATTCCTGGTATAACGGTCAATAAGCGGGGTGGCGCCGTTCATCATTAATATGGCGT
>SCRK01000260.1 GCA_004298075.1 bacterium
CCCTTCACCGTTAAAGGGGATCAAAACCTCATGCTTCCCTGAATTTGCATAATAAGCGTATTGATTATCCGTCCCCTTGCCAAAGTGTAAATCACCGGTAGTATTATTAAACCGTACCTCCCCCTCTTTAACAATAAAGTTATTATTTAAATACAAAAACCGTCCCTTAATATCATTCGGTTTATTATCTTTATAAAATCCGCTGTCAAGCCCGCCAATTTCACTCATATTTAGATACGTATCTACATTGCCCGCTTCCAGCCTAAACGTATCCCGCCCAGGCACCATAGATACTGCCAATGACTCTACAAAACCATTTAGTTTTTGAATGTTGACAGAATCTTTATCTTCATTTCCCACCTTTGTCACTGCATGAGCTATAAATAATGCCCCATCTTTTGTCGCATCATTACCAGGCAACGCCACATCCCTTTTAGACCCGCCATTTTCTAAGGATTTAGGAGTCTCAATATTGAAATTCATATTCTCAGCGCCATTACTTGGATTGTCATATACAAAGACTTGCTGCGTAGAATTAGCATCAAACCGGCCCTGATAATAATTCGGCCCGGTAGTATTATTAAGCGTTTGATTCCTTGAGTAAGTAACTAATTCTGAAGTAGAAACATCGGCGGGGTTTGATTCCAACACTTTTGTTATCACGCCCTTATCGCCAAGGGCAAAAACGACTTTCCCTTCCGGTCTATGGATTATAGCAAAGCCATCTCTATTAGGGTCTATCAATGTCCCTTTATCAAGACCCATACCCTGAAAATAAGGAAGCACTCTTTCCGCAGGGACAAACTTAGAATCTCCTGAAAATGAATATTCCTGATAAACCTGTCCATTTGCGGCTTCTTTACCTTCTCTTTGATAGGCAATATTATCGCTATCAAACCTGACAAGCCCTGCTCCGGTAATAAAGTAATTACTCCCTGCCCCAAAATTGATCTTCACAGAACTGCCCGCCGCTAAAGGCATGCTGGAAGAAGTAATATCCAGCCATTCTGCTAAAGAAGACCCTCCCTCAATCACTTCATAATTATTTAACACAAACGGATAAAGCGGAGTAGCGTTTAATTCAATATTTCCCTTAAAAGCATTTGGCTGAGATTTCGATGCGCCGGCTACTGCGTTCTTTTCAGAATCGCCAAATATTACTTTAGCAGGCAATGTTAATCCGGTAAGGATGCTTCCAGCAGCAATCTTGCCGCCATTAACATCAAAAACATTCCGCATATTGTCTTCTATGCCCCCTGCCCATTGGACCTTAGTATCCCAGATACCTGTTTTACCATCCTTTATTTGTCCTTTGAATTCAATGATATCCGGAACTCCTCCAAATTTAGCCGCAGAATCACGGATATAATCATACATATCTTGAAGTTTATTAATTTGTCCGTAATTCTCGCCTTGTTTGGTTAAATTAATAGCTTTATGTTGTAATAAATCACTCGCTGCGCTTTCCTGCTTATCATTTAAAGAAACTAAAGCTTTAATAATCGCATCGCCTGTTACAATCATTCTTACTGTGGGTGATAATACATTAGCGAAATTTACCCTGTCTACTTCACCTTCTTTGTTAAATCCTCCGGCCCGCTCGACAGATAAGAGAGAAGCGGGACCGAATATTGAGTTTTGGGCTTGCTCTGCAAGTTGACCGTCTTGATATTTGAAAACAAAAGCGGCTGATTGCCCGTCATACTTAATTTCGACACTGTTATTATTTGACGCATTATTAAACATTTTTTGGGCGTATTCACCACGACCGTCAGCTAATTGAGAAGTAGCATCATAAAATGCTGCCATATTCTTTATTGCATTTACCGGAATTCTTCCGTTTTCAAGAGGAAGATCTTTTACATATACCCCATACTGTATTAATTGATTAGATATAATCGGAGCATACGCATTAACGCCTGATAATCCGCTAGAGTATGTCGTATTAGCATCCCCCGCTAATTTACCTCCGTTTAACACGCGTAATGGCTGAGCGCCTCTGGCAATATAATCTGCGTTAGTCTTAAATAATCTGGCTTCCTTATCTGAAGAGATATCCTGAGCTAAATCCAAAAATAAAAGGGGCAGATTTCTTTCTATGAATGAATTTCCAGATACAAAAGGCGCAGTATGATCGTTAGAAATACCCGCCCCGGATAGAAAATCTTTGCTCTCCTCTCTTTTGCCAAAATACGCGGATACAATAGCCGTTATAACCGCACAGTTAGTAGATGTTGTCGGATAAACAAATAAACTTAACTTAGCTGACTCCAAAACAGATAATTTGGCGGCATCAGGCATTTTCTCATAATAGCCAATTCGAATTATGTTAATCTCAGGTAATATTTTAGTAAAATCTCCGGAAATTATTTTCTTAAAAATATCATTATCGCTTCCTGTAACACCTAACCTGGCAAACTGCTCCTTAAAGAAATCAAAACGTACTTGAGAAACCAAGCCAATTTTTACTAAATCACTTAAGTTAGAAAGCTCTTTAGATGTTCCAGATTCATCTTTTATGGTAACCTTCCCTTTATCTTTTAACTCATTCATGACCTTGCCCAAGAAATCACCCACAGGCTCAAAAGTCTTTTTATACAACTCTATAAGATTAGCGCTTCTATCCTGAAGGCTATCCTTTGCAACATTAAGCACTGCATCAATTCCTTGGCTAGTGATATCTATCTTGACGTTGTTACTTTCCCATAGTTTATTAAGTGGACTTATTAAGGTAATACTCCCTTTTCCTCCCGCATCCCCCGGATCAAAAAATAATTTTTTGTCGCCATATTGCAATACAAACGATTTGCCGATCTGGTCTCCCTTAAACCACTTCTCTCCGCTCTCAGCACCAAAACTAAACCCGGTTTTATCCAGGTTTATTTTTAAATACATATTTTCTGTGCCGACTCTCTTGTCATCGTAGCCAATTATAGCCACTTTATCTTTAAGGGGGCCTGGAACTTTAACCTCTTTGTCTCCTTCTTTAACACTAATTTGTAAACTTGATACAGGAGTAACTTCGGCTAAGAAAACATTTTCTTTTATCAGCTCGCCTTTGGAATCATAAAATCTTTCCCCATTATCCTTTAAAGATACTCTATTAGATCCGTTAAAATCAATCTCTGCCGTATTTGTGCCAAATGCCCCATATCTTAAACCGTTGCCAAGCAGATAAGCAGGCGCCTGTTCAGCTTGCCTGTCTACGCCATTCACCGTGTAAGTACCCTTTGAACCGTCCGCATGATAAAGATCCTGGAATTTCTCGCCTTCTTTGCTAAAAGGATTAAATACTGTAGTCAATTTGCCTATTTCTCCATTTTCGCCTTTGACGGCATTTAATTCGAAGGCATTTGTATATTCTTGTACCGGATCACCCTTCCAGGTTACCTCCATAACTTTCGGTGCAGGAGGAGAAAAAGGATTATTTTCACGTTCCTTATTCACTTCTATAACGCTTCCGGAACGAATCACAAGGCCGCTGTTTGTTGCCTCTAATTGAGCCATCTTATCAACAGAACTGCGTATTGCTTCTCCCTTTTGATTATTTTCAACCTTATAGAGATTCTCATTATAACTAATTGAGAGAGGATCTTTGGAATCTAAATAAAACGATTGTGAAGTTGGTTTGCCTGCTGCTCCTTCCTTTAAAGTAAAATATATCGAACTCTTATCGTCAATCCCTATCCGTCTTTCAAGCGCCCCTTTCTGAGAAGCTGCTTTATCTGATATTCCGGCACTTTTCTCAACAACGCCATTAACATCCGCAGGGTTGTTCATTTGCTCAGTTCTTAATGTTACGCTCTTAACATCAGTAAACAACGATGAATTCCCGCCAATACTAAAAAGCGGGCCTGTCATATTTATGACTTTATCAACGCTCACACTAGTCACAACGCTCTTATTATTATCGTTGAACCATCCCTTATCTCCTGAGTAATACAGTTGATCAGTGGCAGTAACTTGATATCCGGGAGCATTATCTCTATTGTAAAGAGGTTTATTCTGAACAGGAGCCTCCCAATTCAAACTTTGCTTATAATCAAGCGCCACGGTTTGTCCAGATGCATTAGTAAAAGAGGTATTACCGATGTCAGGACGGTAATCCGAGGTTAAGTAGCCTTCTTTATCCGCATTCATAGTCCCAAAGACCATATCTGTGCTTATGCTAGTTCCATTTGATCTAAGAATTTGGACAGCTGCTCTTTGATCCAAATCAAGATAGGTTTTACCACCCTCTGTAGAAGTAGGTTTATCGGTTTTAACATTGGCAGAAAATGCAGTGGGGATTGGGTAATTGATAGGATCGGCGGCTTCCCATACAGATACAGGTACTGCAGCGACCACTTTATTTGTTCCGGTATTTTTTAAATAACCTTTTATTTGTCCGGTTTGTTGGCCTACGCCTGTTTCTACGTTGTCTTTTACCCAGTCAATAACAGAAAAATTCATTTGATGCGCTGCCTGCAATGATGGGTCCAATTTCCCAACCGGGACATCCTTCCTATTTTTAAGATACGTAACATAGACGCCTATACCGGCTCCTTTGCCAGTTGACTCAGTCAACTTCTCTTTTCCTTCGCCTATATATTCTCTCGTCACTAACTTGCCGCTTTTATCAAAATATTGGCTTACTTGTATAGTTTTGCCTCCCATTACAGCATAACCATTAACAATCTTAACTGGTACGATAGTGCCGTCATTTAGCTTTATTTTACCGCTTCCTACACTCATAGTAGCGCCTTTAGGAATTACGTATTGACGCTCTCCGTCAGCGCTTCCTTGTTCTGCTGCTTCTTTTTTCGCTACTGGCAAACCCCTAACAAATCTTAGCTCTTTATTCTTATCCAGATTCACGCTATCGCCGATGACAAAATTACTCTTAGCATCAATAAAAGTTTTTTGGCCGTCAATATCTGCTGGGTTAAGCGCGATAGCGAATAAGCCATCTCCTTTAATAAGACCGCCGGAGATTCCTTTATGTCTCCAGGAAGGATTAAAAGAAAGCTCGCCACCCTTGCCTTTACCGCCAGAATTTGCCAAAGGCAGCCAGAATTCACCAACGCCAGCCAAGACCGGAACTGCTGTAGCGCCCTTACCCATTGCTCCGAAGCCTATTATATCGTCTACAGTGCCGTTATCCCATGTAAAGGTGCCTTTACCAGTAGAGAGTCTCCACTCATGATACTGCTCCATATTGGCGAGGTCGCCTTTTGCGGTAAGATATCCCTTGAGTAAGTTGTAGTTTCTGTTGCCTATATATGCATTTACTTTGCTATCATATTCTTCCTGGTCAAATGGCTTATTCAGTAAAGCAAGCTCGATATTCTTTAAATCGAGCTGGCCTGTTTTTCCGGTACCCCTAATTTCTAGCGTCTGATCTTCTATACCCTTTTCAGTCAGCCTGGCCATTATGGAATTAAAAAATGTAAGGTTTTCTCCTATTACCACAGGGCCTGACATCCCTTCTATTTGGCCAACGCGCAACCTGTCTGTAATCTGGATGCCGCCATTTAAAGATTGGCAGATGCCATTTTCAAACACCGCATCAAACTGTTCCACGTTCTTCCACACGGCACCGGCAGAATATATAGGAGAGAAATCAAAGCTCTTATTATTAGCATCTGCGATCATCGCGCCTCTACCCAAGCTTATGTTAATCCCGCTTCCTTCCGCTACAGAGGAAATCCCCTGCAGGACTAC
>SCRK01000261.1 GCA_004298075.1 bacterium
CAAGAACATCCTGAAGATCCTGACTGAAACCGAAAAACAGTTCGGCAAATATTATTATGTGCGCCAGGATTTTCATTTAGCTAAGCGGGTTGAGCCGAAAAAGGAGAACCTGCCTGGCGAATTATTAGGCAAAAAAGTAGTGGATATCAAGGATTATGACGGTATAAAGCTTATTTGCGAAGACCAAAGCTGGCTGATGTTCCGCGGTTCAGGGACTGAGCCGATCATGCGCACCTATGCCGAGGCAAAGAGCTTAAGCAGGGCAAAGAAGCTGCTTGCGCTTGCCAAAGAGATAATCGCCAAAGATGTGGTATAGATTCAACAGGTTAATACTGCTGGTTATTTTAAAATTGTTTTTTCGTTTTAAAACCGAAGGAAGGGAGAATATCCCCGCAAAAGGCGCCTTTATCCTGGCAGCTAATCATGTCAGTTACCTGGACCCCATAGCCGTGGGAGCGGGGTGTACGCGGCCGGTGCATTTTATGGCCAGGGATAATTTATTTGCTCATCCATTCTTGAGCTCCTGGCTTAAGGCTGTAGAGGTGATCCCTTTAAAAAGAAACGCCGCGGATCTGTCGGCGATAAAAGAAAGTTTACGCATCGTGCGTAAGGGCGGGGCCCTCGCGTTATTCCCGGAGGGCACGCGCAGGACAAAGGAATATATGTATTTAAACCCTGAGCCCGGTGTGGGTTTTTTGGCGGCAAAGGGGGAAGTACCGGTGATACCGGTTTTTGTTTCCGGCACCGATAAAGCAATGCCGAGGCAGGCGCGTTCTTTGCGCCTGGCGAAAATATCCGTGCGCTTCGGCCGGGAAATTCACATAGAAAGGGGGAAGCCTTATCAGGAAACTTCCAATCTGATAATGGCTAATATCAAAGAACTATCAAATAATTAACCAGGACCGTTTCTGAAGCCAATCGGGAGACTGTCCCCTGAACAAAACTAAAATATAAAATAAAGGAGATTTAAAATGTCGGAAACAACAAGAGCGGAATTAGAACAATTGTATAATCAGAGTATCAAGGTTTTAAAGGAAGGCCAGGTAGTCAGCGGCAAGATCGTAGGGATCAAGACCAAGGAGGTCCTGGTGGATGTCGGTTTTAAATCCGAAGGGATCGTTCCGATCACTGAATTCAGCCCCGCTGACTTAGAAATAGGCCGCGAGATGGAATTCCTGCTTGAGACCATGGAAAATGACGCCGGAGTGATGACCCTTTCCCGGGAAAAGGCAATACGTATGCAGGGATGGGATAAGATCGTCAAATTCTCCAATGACGGCACCATGGTGGAAGGCAAGCCGGTAAAAAAGGTAAAGGGAGGATTTCTCGTAGATATTATGGGTATCGAAGGATTTCTGCCCAGTTCGCTTTCCTCCTTCCGCAATATACCGGATAAAGATATCCTGTACAAAATCTATAAGTTCAAGATCGTCAAGGTGAATAACCTGAGGCGCAGCATTATCGTCAGCCGCCGCGAAGCGGTGCAGGCGGAGAGGGATGTGGCCAGGGGCAAGATCTGGGGAGAGCTGAAGATCGGAAGCATCTATCCCGGACTGGTCAAGGCCATTACTGATTTTGGCGCCTTCATTGACTTAGGCGGGGTTGACGGACTGCTGCATATCACGGATATGTCCTGGTCAAAGATCAGCCATCCTTCCGAGATCGTTGCCATAGGGGATAAGATCGAGGTTGTGGTCCTGAATATGGACCAGGCTTCAGGAAAGGTTTCTCTGGGGTTGAAACAGAGGCTTCCCGATCCCTGGCAGGATATCGCCAATAAATTCACCGTAGGCAGCAAGGTAAAGGGCAAGGTGGTCAATATCCTTCCTTACGGGGTTTTTGTGGAGCTGGAAAAAGGGATCGAAGGCCTGATCCATGTTTCCGAGATCTCCTGGACCAAGCGGGTAAATAATCCGGGGGAGATGTTTGCCGTCGGAGATATGGTTGAAACGCAGATATTGAGCGTGGAAAAAGAATCCCGCAGGATATCGCTTAGCTTAAAACAGCTGGAGCAGAATCCCTGGCTTGAGGCGGAGAGCAAATATCCTGTCGGCACAAAAGTAAGCGGCAAGATCCGCGGTTTCACCGAGTACGGGGCTTT
>SCRK01000262.1 GCA_004298075.1 bacterium
GCTTGCCCCGGCAATATCTACGCCGGATTTCTTATAAGTTATTTTTTCCATTAATTATCTCCCCTTGTCCGCAGCACCTGCGCTCTAAGGAAAACTTGCTGTGCCGCTTCTCCGCCCTTACCGCGTATTTGCCTGTCCAACAGGCAGTACAATAGTTCTCTCTCCCCTTCTCTAAACAACTAAGCATTCCGGGTAAACTTAAATAACCCAGGCTATCCACTTCCAGGTATTTAGTGATCTTCTCCAGTGTTTCATATTTATTGGCGATCAACTCACTGGAACGATGGAAATCAATTCCGTAGAAACAGGGATAACGGTGCGCCGGGCAGGAGATCCTTAAATGCACCTCTTTTACCCCGGCCTTGCGCAGATTGCGCACGCGGATCTTGGAGGTCGTGCCGCGCACAATAGAATCATCAACCACGATGATGCGTTTACCCTTCAAGATATCCTTTAAAGTATTGAATTTTACCCGCACCCCCATATCCCGGGCATCCTGCGCCGGCTGGATAAATGTCCGGCCTACATAATGGTTGCGGATGATCCCCATCTCTAAAGGAATTCCTGATTCCTGCGCGTAACCTAATGCCGCCGAGAACCCGGAATCCGGGACGGGCACCACAAAATCCGCCTGCACCGGATGTTCTTTAGCTAGCTGGCCTCCGAATTTCCTGCGCACAGTATGCACGGTTTCACCAAAAACCTTTGAATCCGGACGCGAAAAATAAACATGTTCGAACGCGCAGAACGCGTAGTGGCTGGCTGTTAACTCTTTGGGTTTAATTGATCTTAAAACTCCCTGATTATTAATAAAAATTATTTCACCGGGTTCAACCTGGCGCAGGAATTTCGCGCCGATCAGATCAAAGGCGCAGGTCTCTGAAGCAAAACAATATGAAGCCCCAAGCTTGCCTAACGCTAATGGCCTAAAGCCATGCGGATCCCTCATCCCCATCAGATATTCACTATTCATCATCACTAAAGAATAAGCGCCCTTGACTCTTTTTAAGGCATAAACCAGGCTGTCCTCCAGGCTGCGCTTATTACTGCGCGCCATCAGGTGAATGATCAACTCTGAATCCGTAGTCGTCTGGAAGATTGAGCCGGATTTTTCCAGTTTCTGCCGCAGCTCAAATGAATTTACTAAATTCCCATTATGCGCGATACAAATCGAACCATTGGCATAATCAATTAAAAGTGGTTGGGAATTTTTTAATACACTTGAGCCGGTAGTCGAATAGCGCACGTGCCCCACGGCCATATTACCCTTAAGCCGGCTAAGCACCTGCTCGCTGAATACATCGCTGACTAAACCCATGTCTTTATGGATGGTCAGCGTTCCCTGGTTATTGGCCACGATCCCGCAGGCCTCCTGTCCGCGGTGCTGCTGGGCAAAAAGCCCCAGGTACGTCAGCCACACGGCCTGGCGGTTATTGGTTATCCCGAATAAACCGCAATACTCCTTAGGATGGTCATCACAGATTATCTCGGACATATTTCACCCCATTCTTAAAAATTTGTAAGCCGTTGCCTTCTTTTTTTGACCTTAAATCCCAATTGCGCGGATGCTGCGTGCTGAATAAATGCCTCTCCGGGTGCGGCATCAACCCTAATATCCTGCCTGTGCTATCGCAAATGCCGGCGATGTTCTCTGTTGAGCCGTTGGGGTTATCCGGGTATCCGGATAATTTTCCCCGGCTATCGCAATATTGAAAAACCACCTGCCCGTTGGTTTTAAGTTTTTTTAATATATCCTTATCCTGCGCCAGGAATTTTCCCTCGCCGTGGGCCACCGGCAGATAAATCATATTTTTTAGTCCCCTTGTCCAGGCGCATTTTCCACCCGGCTTCAAAAACACCCAACGGTCCTCAAATTTTCCGGAATCATTGATGATCAGGCTGGTGTCTTGTTTTAGTTCAGGACTGCCCGGTAATAATCCGCTTTTAACCAGGATCTGAAAACCATTGCATATGCCGATGATCAGCTTGCCGTCATGGATAAATTCACTCAAGGGACCGGCGAGCTTAAATCTTAGCTCATTGGCAAAAATCTTGCCTGAAGCAATATCATCTCCGTAGCTAAACCCTCCGGGCAAAGCCAGTATCTGGAAATCATTAAGCGACCTGGCCCCGCCGACTAAGCTGTTAATATGCACCAGCTCAGGCAGCGCACCCGCCAGCTTAAACGCGGCACTTGTTTCCTTGTCGCAGTTTGTCCCCGCGCTTCTTAAGACGCAAACTTTAGGCCTTAGCATAGAATTTTTTTATCGCTGCTGCCGCGTCCTGCGGCTTATCCACTATGATAAACAGATCCAG
>SCRK01000263.1 GCA_004298075.1 bacterium
TTAATCCCATATCAGAGATCAGGATATTCAATTGTTTGGCGATATTGATATCTATGGGGCTTTCGGCAATAATGCTGTGCCCGTCAGCCAGCACGCTGGCAACCAGCGTCTTGTAATTATCCTGCACAGCGCATCCAATGAGACACCTCTCTCCCTTAGCCGCCTCTGAGCAGGCCGGTAAAATCAGATTATCTTTAGCATCATCACCGCTGCCGATGATCACCAGCGGGACTTTTACTCTTTTTAATAATGTGGAAACAAATTTAGCCGCCTCCTGCGCTCCCTTGTCCCCGAAATCAGGATGCGTACCCTGCATTCTCAAGCAGAGGGTTTGCGCCTTATATTCATTTACGCATTTATCCGCCCAGGCAAAAGGGTCATTCAACACCAAGCCATACGCCTTAGAGAGCTCCTCAGGCCAGTCCGACGGAGGGACATCCCAGATCTCAAAGGCGATCGCGGGCTTATTAGGTATGCCGCCCTCCTTAAAGAGCAACGGCAGGGTATTCTGTCCGCCGATCTTGACCGCCGCGGAGCGCGAACCACCCTCCTCCTTTTTTGCGCCGAGCGTTACAGTTGCGATTATCCCCGGCCATTTCTCAAGCACTAATTGAGTTTCCATATTCTTTCTCCTAATGAATTAAGCGTTTTAATTATCGGCGCCTCTGATCTTAAATTGAAGATCGGCTCTCCCTTTAAACTCAATTCTTCTATTCCCCCATCAAGCGGCAGGCTGCCCAGATAATCAAGGCCGCTCTCCTTAACTTTTGCTTCTTCTATGTTTTTATTAAAACGGTTTACCAGCAGCAAACTTTTCTTTACTTCAAATTTCAACTGCTTTGCCAGTTCATTGATCCTCCGGGCTGACCTCAAGCCGACGCTTGAGGCATCCGACACCACTATTAAGACGTCGGCGTAGCGGCTGGTGCGCCTAGAGAGATGCTCTAATCCTGCCTCGTTATCAATTACTATGTAATCATAATCCTTGATCAGTTTGGTCATTACCCCGCGCAAAACATTGTTTACATAACAATAACAGCCTGCCCCTTCGGGTTTTCCCATGCTCAGGATATCAAAACCATCCCCTTCAGAAACAGCCGACTGGACCCGGTATTCAATAAATCGGTCTTTAGGCATGCCCGCCGGTATTTTATCCGGGGCGGCGGAGATATCGTCAAGGATCTTGCCGATACTGTCAGCCGGCTCTACTCCCAGGATCTCCCCTAAATTGCTGTTTGGATCGGCATCTATGGCTAAAAGGGAACCCAGTTTTCTTTCTTTGATGCTGCGGATGATCAATGCCGCTATCGTAGTCTTGCCTGTCCCGCCTTTACCGGCCATCGCGATTATATAACCCATCTAAAATTTCACCGTCGGGAATCTGGCCAGGTCAGTATGCGGGAAGAATAATGCCTGGCTGTACTCATCCATATATTTCGGGTCAACGGATAATTCAAAATAAGTGATCGTTGAGGCAAGCTTCTCCGCCATGGCCATGGCCTGGTTTGAGAGAAGGACCTGCCGGGCCCCAGCCAGGGCACTGTTCCCGATAAACACGAATTTGGAACGCTCCAGGTCCGGCAATAACCCGATCCTGACCGCTTTCTCGATATCCAGGTATGTTCCAAAACCGCCGGCAATAAATAATTTGGATATCTGCGAAAGCTCGATATCCAGGTGCTTAGCTAGGATAGCGGTAGCCGAATATATAGCACCTTTAGAACGCTTCAGGTTCTCAATATCCGCTTCATTGATCACGATATCCGTCCCGATGTCAGTTTCATCTTTAAAACAAACCACAAATTCTTTGCCGTTCTCTGTTGAACGGATGCGCGAACCTTCGACGTTGATCTTTCCGCTTTTATCGATTATCCCTGTCTCTAACATTGAACTAAGCAGGTCAATATAACCTGAACCGCAGATCCCGCGGGGTTTCTTGTCCTGAATAGTGGAATAGGTGACGCCAAGATCATTTTTATTTATGTTCACTTTCTGAATAGCTCCGGCGGAGGCGCGCATTCCGCTGGTTACGCCGCTTCCTTCAAAGGCAGGGCCTGCCGAGGCGGCGCAGGCAACCAGAAAATCTTTATTTCCCAGGAGGATCTCCCCGTTAGTCCCTATGTCGATTAATATACAGGGTTCTTCTCTTTGGTATATCCCGCTGGATAATACCCCGGCAGTGGTATCCCCTCCCACATAACTGGAAACCCCGGGAACACAGTAAAGCAGTCCTCGGGGATTGATATTAATCCCCGCTTCAGCGGCGCGCACAACGGGAAGGAAATTCGCCGTCGGCACATAAGGTTCTTTGCGGATATGCGCCGGGTCAACGCTTAAAAGCAGATGGATCATCGTGGTATTTCCCGAACAGACGATACAATTGACATCATTAAGGTCAATATGGTGTTCAGCTGCCATCTCCCGGATGATCTCGTTGATCGTATCGCAGACAGCATTATGCAGTTTTTCAAGGCCATCGGAGTTACCGGCATAGACAATACGGGTGATCACATCGCTTCCGAATGCCGCCTGCTGATTGTAGGTGGCCTTTGTACCGAGTATTTTCTTGGAATTGAGATCGACCAGTTGGCCGGAAATAGTGGTCGTGCCTATATCAAAAGCCAATCCGAAGTTCTTTTTCGTGGTGTCACCGGGTTCAACCAGCACGATCTCTACGGTGTCATTGCGTTTTCCCAGGGTAAGGGTGACCGACCATTCAGAATCGCGCAATAATTCGCCCAGTTGGCGGATATTAAATAACCCTGTCTGCACCACGGGAAATTCCTGGAGTTGGCGAAGGCCGCGGTATAATCTCTCCAGGTCGCTTATACTGTCATTGAGGGTCGGCCGGGGAAGTTCTAAATATAATTTTGTGGCAAAGGGTGAATGCTTAAAAACACCGGCCTCTAATTTTGTTTTTACCGGCTGGATATCCTCGGCTTTGGAATAAAGCCCGCTCAAACGCTCCTCCAGCTCCTCGGGGGTGAGCTTATCAAAATTAATCCGTGAGCTTTCGGGTATCTCAACCTCAAGGTCGCTTTGGATAATGGTAGAACAGGCCAGATGTATATTATTCTTTTTTTCTTCTAAACTGATCGCCCCGCTTGCCTGGCTGGCGACCCGGCCCTTCCTGACTATTACCTTGCATCTTCCGCAAACCCCGTCGCCTCCACAGGCAGAGTTGATATAAACCCCGGCGGATATAGCCGCGGAAAGTATGGTCCTGTCTTTCTCGACCCTGACAGTTTTGTTATCCGGATAAAATGTAACCTTAAATTTGTCCACTTTTTAATTCAGATTTTTTAAAAAAGCGGGGATCCCTGCCGCTTCCTTGGGCCCCACGATCACTTTGAATCCCGATTGCTCCTCAAGATCGCCGCTCATTACCGCCACATATCCCGGGATGATCAGGTTATTATGCTTTACCGCTTCTTTTACCCCGAATTTTTCCAGGGAACGGGTAATGCTCTGGGCATTGAACTTTTCCGCTGCCCAGGCTGTAAGCACCGACATGCCTTCCGTGTCAACGCTTAAAATATAGGAGGGTATTTTGCTTGCCTCTACTTCACCCAGGACCGTATAGTAGCTTAAGGAGAAATTAGTAGTGATCAATACCGGGGATTTTTCGCTCGCCTGGCCTATCGGATAAAGCTTGGGCTCGATCTGCAGCGGTTTTTGCGGGTCGGTATAAATATTCTGCCTTAAGGTTAAGATCGAAAGTACCTCCCAGGTATCTAATCCTTTAATTAAAACCAGACCGGCATATTTGGCTATGTAAGCGGCAGCTTCTATCGCTTCTTCATAGCGATCAGCTGTTTCTACAATAACCAGGGTCGGATAACCTAACGCGCGGTTTGATTTTTTGAGAGCTTGCCTGCGGATCTGGGTCAGGTCCCAGATCTTTTCAGTTACAGGTTTTGGGCCGGTATCTAAGATCAGGTTATTCACCCCCAGCGCGTTAAGCTCTTTAGTAAGCCGGCTAAGTTTATCAATATCCTCTTCGACAGCCACCAGCGGAAGGCCAAGCTCTTTGGCAATCTGGCCGATCTGTTTAAAATTATCTTTTGTCGCCCCGTAGAGTAAAGGCTTGCGTTCCGCGGAAAATTCTGCCGACTGCCTTAAAGAAGCAGGGTCACTGCTTATCAACATAAGCGGCAAAGCAGTATTATTTAAAACCAGCTTGACCGCCTCAAGAAATCTTTTCCCGTCGGTATTTTGTTTTATGGCGACCAGATTCACTTCCAGTTTCTGTCCCACACGCTCAAACTTTAGCTGTTCGATCTTTTGTAACCGCAGTCTTATCTCTTCATCTTTTAAATTATCATCAATAATAAAGCCAAGCCCGGCGGGATTACGGAATTTTTCCTCATGCCTGAACATTACCGTTTCGTTACCTAAATCCAATCTGGATTCTCCGCTGCCCAGGCTGATAAGTTTTATCGGCGGCTGCGCCTGCGCCTCCAAAATGCTTTTTGCCTCAGGAGAAATAAAAGGGCATTTCTCGATAGTGACTGTTTTTTTTGCCAGCTGCATGGCGAAAGCAAGGCAGGTGGCTAAGCCGCACTGCCGGCAGTTTGTTTTAGGAAGCAATTTGTAGATATCTAAACCTGAAAGTGCCATGATTATCTCCTAGCCCAGAAGGGCACACCCGCGCAATTTGCGCTACCTAGCGCATACCGGCGCAATTCAAATAAGCGCCGGGTACCTTTTTAGCGTCGGGTGTTATTGATTAAGCTGGCGAAGTAACCGGCGCCGAACCCGTTGTCAATATTTACCACTGTCACCCCCGGAGAACAACTGTTAAGCATCCCTAAGAGCGCGCTTAGCCCCGAGAAACTGGAGCCGTATCCGCAGCTGGTCGGCACGGCAATTATCGGTGAAGCGACTAAGCCGCTGACTAAGCTGGCCAAAGCGCCCTCCATACCAGCTACCACAACAATTACCCGGGCATTCCTTAATTTTTCAATATTATTCATCAGGCGGTGGACGCCTGCTACCCCCACGTCATAGAGCTTTTCCACGCGGTTGCCCATTAATTGCAGGGTAAGAGCCGCCTCTTCAGCTACAGGTATATCGCTTGTTCCGGCAGAAACCACAAGGACCGAATCCTTAGAGAGGGTTTTGGGTTTATTCAAAAGAAAACCGATCCGTGCCAGGGGGTTATATTTTAAACCGGGAATTGATCTTTTTAAAAAAGAAAACGCGCTTTTATCAAGCTTGGTCAAAAGCAGGTCCTCTTTTGACTTAACGATCCTCCTGGCAATGCTCAAGAGGTGCTGCCTGTTCTTGCCGGCGGAGTAAACCACCTCCGCGAACCCCTTGCGCCTTTTTCTATCCGTGTCAAGTTTGGCAAAACCGAGATCGCAAAAACCCTTCCTTACAGCCATTTATCTAAAATCCCCGGTAAACAAGATATCCCAGCAGGATTATAAGCACCGCGGCAAGAATATAGAAATCATTAAAATAGAAGAAATCGCGCAGCCTATCCCCCGGAGTAGATGCTTGCCTCTGCTCGGATTTTTGGCGCAGGTCATGGTGTTTTTTACCGTATTCGTCAACCTGCTCTTTTTTAAAACGCAGGTAGACCCCCCCGACCTTATAGGCGGGGACAGCACCGCTCTCCGCTAGATCCAGGACATCCTTTTCGGATACCCCGAGTTGAATGGAAACATCCCTGACCGTCAGTAATTTTTCTTCGGACATGTTATTTGGCGATCTTTCCCGATGCCACCCAGTTATCTATTGCCTTGCGTTCGAATTTCCAGTCCGCGCCTTCCTTATTACCGGGGACCTTTCCCGAATTAGCCCATTCCATAATGGAGTTTAATTCTACCTCCAGGTATTTCGCCAGCTCTTCGGCATTCAGGAAATCATGCAGCATGGTGCACTGGCCTTGCAGCAGCGCGCCCTCGGCGACGTTGAGCTTTGCCGGATAGATATGGCCTTCCACTATGGCCTGGGGCAAAAGAGTAAGCCGTTCCCTTGCGGTGATCTTACCCTTGACCCTGCCTCCGATGATCACATTGTCCCCCAGTATATCAGCGTTCACTACGGCCGTAACTCCGATGGTCAGGTTGCCGCGAGTTTCAAGATTACCTTCAAACTTTCCGTTAATACGCAGATTAACCGGATCCTTAAAAGTCAAAGTCCCCTGCATCGCGGCATCAACATCCAGCGTTTTCTCCTCCAGCTTTTTTTTAAATGCCATCTTGCTACCTCCAGTTTTTAAGTTTTCGGCTCCTTGAACAGCTTATTTTCCGCGTAGCGCAAGAAATGCAGCACGACCAAAACTAAAATCGTAGCAATTACCGCTATTTTATTAAACCCGGTGCCTACCGCCAGGCCGATCCCCGCCACAACCCATAAACTAGCCGCGGTAGTCAGCCCCCGTACCCCTTCCGGATCCCTGATTATCGTTCCTGCCCCGAGAAAACCTATACCAGTAATTACCCCAGCGGCAATACGCGCCGGGTCCAGCGTAACCTTGTCTTTATATATATCAAAAACATACAGGGATGTCAACATGATAAGACAGGAACCTAATGCTACCAGTATATGCGTGCGCAGGCCGGCAGTTCTGCGGTGCACCTGGCGTTCCAGGCCGATCAGTCCGCTCAATAGCAGGGTCAATAATAAACGGCCGACCATTTGCATATCAGTAGGCATAAACCCTCCTTCAGTTAGATTGCATATTTAAGTATAGATCGTCTCTGGCGCCTTTTTTATAAAGCTGATATGCCAGGCCCGCTACCATGGCGGCATTATCCATGCAAAGCTCCATGCAAGGAAAAAAACAGCGGATCCCTGCTTCCCTGGCGCTTGTTTCAAGCTTACTGCGGAATCTATTGTTGGCAGCTACTCCGCCGCCAATTAAAAGTTGTTTTATTTTTTCGCGCCTGCAGGCAAGCAAAGACTTTTTTATCAAGGCGTCAACAGCGCTCTCCTGGAAACAGGCTGCCAGGTCCTGTTTAAGCTCCAGATTGACCTTTCTGCCTTTTAAGTAATACAAAACCGCGGTTTTTATGCCGCTGAAGCTAAAATCCAGTTCATCACTGGTACCACAACAGGCAAGCCGGATCTTTTCTTTGTTGCCGCGTTTAGCTAACCTTTCGATCAAGGGCCCTCCCGGGTAACCCGCTCCCAGGATCTTGGCCACTTTATCAAAAGCCTCACCACAGGCATCATCCCGCGTCGAGCCGATCTCCCGGATAGCGGAAAAATCTTTTATGTAAAATAAGCTGGTATGCCCCCCGGAAACCACAAGCCCTATGCCCGGCAATTTAATATTCCGGTGGCAAAGAAAATTAGCATAAATATGGCTATAGATATGGTTAATGCCTAACAGCGGTTTATCCAAGCTTAAAGCCAGGGCTTTTGCGAAAGATATCCCAACAAGCAAAGAGCCCGGCAGGCCAGGTTTGACCGTGAGAGAAACCAGGTCGATCTGCTCCGGCTTGATCCCGGCAGTTTTAATTGCTTCTGAGTATACCCCGGCGACACTTTCAAGCTGCATCCGCGAAGCGATCTCCGGCACCACCCCTCCATACTTACTGTGAAATTTCAGGCTTGAGGCCACCACATTAGCCAAAACCTCTCTGCCGTTTTTAACTATGGCTGCCCCTGTTTCATCGCAGGAGCTCTCGATCCCCAGCACGATCATCTCTCCACCCTTGCTATCTCCGAGACAAACACAAATTTATAACCTTCTTTTGCCAATTGCGGGAGCATTTCTTTTAATACAAGCAGGGTAGCCCTGCGGTCATGGCCTATGCCTACGGCAACTCCCCGAGTCTGGGTCAGGTTTTTCAATATTTTGACCTGTTCTCTTATGTATTCCGGCTCATCCCGGTTATCCAGGAACACATCCCTTCTGGCAAACCTTAAACCCATTTTTCCGGCAAGCGGGGCGCAAACAGATTTGGCGGTCACAAAACTATCCAGGAAATACAGATTGTGTTTTTTTATCTCAAGCATGATCATCGCGCTTGAGTTAATATCCTCGGTAACTCGCGAACCCATATGGTTGGATACCCCTTTTGCGAAAATAACCGAGGTTAAATCTTTATCCAGTATCCTGCGCATTTGTTCCCGGCCCATGTTTACCGCAATGGTATCCTTTTCTAACCTAAGCTTCCCTTTAGGTTCCATGGGAAGATGCAGAATGATCTCAAAGCCAAGCTTATGCAGCCTCTGGCTGACCTCCCGCGAATTCTTTAGCCCCGGAAGGACCGCGCAGGTCAAAGGCTGCTTTATTTGCCCGGCGATCGGCAGATTATCCAGATGATACCCCCAGTCATCTATCACAATGGCGATCCTGCCTTTAAAAACAGGTTTCATCCTGCGCGGGGCCTGCTTATAAAGGGGGCTGAGGATGACGGCGACAAAGATAAGCAAGAGTAAAACCAGCCCGGAGATAACTAAGGGTTTGTTTTTCATGGGGTCAATTCTTTATAAATTTTTATTGCCTTTAAAGTTTCAACCGCGCGCTTGAGCTGAAGGTCGGAGCTGTAATCGAAAATCTGCTCCGCTTTCTTCGCTTTTGCCTCTTCATCCTTAACTTCGGCTTCCTTCTGCGATTGAACCTCGATATCCGGGGTAACCCCTTTACCGTGGATTATCTTTCCTGAAGGAGTAAAGTAATGACTGGTGGTCAGGCGCAGCGCTGAGCCGTCGCTTAAAGGTATAAGCGTCTGCACCGAGCCCTTGCCGAAAGATTTTGTCCCGATGATTATGGCGCGTTTATAATCCTGCAAAGCCCCGGCCACGATCTCGCTGCCGGAAGCTGAGCCTTCATTGATCAGCACTGCCAGGGGTATCCCCGTGATCGCGTTTTTGGAATCAGAGAAAAACTCAAGGTTCTGTTCCTTTTGCCTGCCTTTTGTATAGACGACCATTTTATTGGCCGGGATGAATCTTCCGGTGATCTTGACGGCGACATCAAGGAGCCCTCCGGGATTGTTGCGCAGGTCTATGATCAAGGCATCCATCTTTTGCTTGGAGAGGCTGCTTAGCGCCTTGTTGAATTCCTGTAAGGAGTTTTCGCGGAATTCAACCAAGCGGATGTAACCGATATTCCCCTCCAGTATGCGCGCCTCTTTTATATCTTTTATTTTTATGATATCGCGGGTGATCTTAAAATCCAGGAGCGCTTTTTGCGAGTTTCTTAATATTGTAAGGTTGACTATTTCACCGGGCTTACCGCGCATCTTTTTAACCGCGTCCATCAAGGTCATATCGCGGGTCAGATCCCCGTTTATTTTCACTATATAGTCTCCCGGCTTTATCCCCGCTTTCCAGGCAGGAGTATCTTCAATGGGTGTAATTACGGTCAGTAAACCGTCTTTAATGGTGATCTCGATCCCCAAACCGCCGAATTTCCCTTCGGTGTCCTCCTTCAGTTCACTGTAATCATCCGGGTTAAGGAATTGGCTGTGCGGGTCAAGGGAGGAAAGCAGGCCTTTTAATGAACCATAGATCAGGTCCTTGGGCTTGGTTTCATCCACGTAATCCTTTTGTATGATCGCCAGGGTATCGGCAAATAATCCTACCTGCCGGTATAACTCGCTTTTATTTTTCCTGTCATTATCGGAAAATACCAGGGTAGCCCCGGCAAACAAAACCACAAGGATCAAAATAGCAATGGTATTCTTACGCATTATCTATCCTCCGTTTGATCAATTCCTGGACAATTTTAGGGTTTGCCCTGCCGGAACTTTTTTTCATGACCTGGCCAACCAGGAACATAAGGGCATTGGTTTTACCGTTTTTTAGATCATTGGCCGACTTTTCATTCTCCCGGATGACCGCGGTGATTATTCCCTCAAGTTCCGCCGTGTCGGAGACCTGCAGCAGGTTCTTTTCTTTGATTATCGCCTGAGCTGATTTTCCGGAATCAAGCATTTGGGTCAATACGCTTTTAGCGTTGAGGTGAGAAAGTTCCTGCCTCTGGACAAAACCGATGAGGTTGGTCAACTCAGCTATATTAACCCCCAATTGATGTAAATTTAGATTCCTGGTATTGGCTTCGGATAATAACGGCCCGATCAGCCAGTTGGCCATATTCTTCTTATCTTTCTCCGGATATTTCTTCAGGCACTCTTCCGCGAACTCGGCGTCCTTTTTAGAGTTGACCAGTATCCCGGCATCATATTCAGACAGTGAATACTCTTTTACAAAACGCCGCAATTTCTGGGCCGGCAGTTCGGGAAGGGAATTTTTTATCCCGGATATCATCTCCCGGCCGATAATAAAAACCGTCAGGTCCGGATCGGGAAAATACCGGTAATCCTTGGCACCTTCTTTGGTGCGCATGGATACGGTAATA